>CAYWIN010000005.1:0-21833 GCA_964458365.1 uncultured Propionibacteriaceae bacterium | reverse complement strand
ACCCGCGCCGGGTGCTGAGCAAGGCCCAGATCCTCGACCGCGTCTGGAACTACGATTTCGGCGGCCAAGCGAATGTTGTCGAGCTTTACATTTCCTACTTGCGCAAGAAGCTTGAGGCCAACCATCCCCCGATGATTCACACCATGCGCGGTGTCGGATACGTTCTCAAACCGGCCGTCGAATGACGCAAACCGAGCAGCCTCCCACTCCCTCAGCCCCCTTCGCGAAGGGCACGCTGAGTCGTCGGCTCGTGCTTCGCGTCACCGCACTCGTCGCATTATTGACCGTCGCACTCGGGCTCTTCACCAGCCTGGCCAGCTTCCAAATTCTGCAACGCGAACAGGACGAGCATCTTCAAACGGCCGCCGGTCGGATGATCCCCGGTGGCAGCGGCCACGGACCCGCCGACCTCGGAGGTTCTGGGCTGATCCGGATTGACGAACGCAACGGCACATATCTGCTCACTACCAACGTCAACCTCAGTCGGGCTGCCCAGCAGCAGTTACTGGACTTGCCCCCTAGCGCAGCCCCGGTCACCGTCAACATCGCTGGTATTGGCCCGTATCGAGTGTTGGTACGCACCTTCCCCAACTACACCTTGGTGGCGCTGCCCCTGAGCGACGTTTCGAAACCGTTGACCAGTCAGGTGGTGATGACGTTGCTGCTGACGGCGGCAATGGTGTTGGCCGCCTATCTCGCTGCCCGCCGCGTGGTTGAAAGCAGCTTGCGCCCGCTGAATCGGTTAACTCAAGCAGCCACGACGGTGTCCAACTTGCCCCTTGAACGCGGGCCAGGTGCGGTCCCGATTCGAGTTTCTGCGGCCGACGCGAATCCGGTCAGCGAGGTGGGCCGAGTCGGGCTGGCGTTCAACCACATGCTCGACAATGTGGAAAATGCGCTTGCTGCCCGACATCGGAGCGAAACCAAAGTGCGGCAGTTTGTCGCCGATGCCTCGCACGAACTGCGCAATCCGCTCGCGTCGATCCGGGGTTACGCCGAGCTCACTCGGCGCAGCGAGGAGGAGCTTCCTCCCGATGCTGCCTTCGCCCTGAGCCGCATCGAGGCTGAATCAGACAGGATGTCGGCGTTGGTGGAGGATCTTTTGTTGCTGGCTCGCCTGGACTCACAACCCACATTGGAACTTCACCCCTTGGACGTCACCGCGCTGGTCCTCAACGCGGTCAGCGATGCGCGAGCTGCCGACTCTGACCATCATTGGTCTTTGGATGTCCCTGACGCCGAGGTCTCGGTGCTGGCCGATGCGCACCGGCTCCACCAGGTGCTGGCGAATCTGCTGGCTAACGCCCGGACACATACCCCCGCAGGGACCACCGTGTGTACCACCTTGACCACCACCGATGGGGCCGCCGAAATCGCGGTCATTGACGATGGTCCCGGCGTCCCCGAAGACATCAAGGACCACGTCTTCGAACGGTTCACCCGAGCCGACTCCAGCCGCGTTCGACAAAACCAGGGATCGTCCACCGGGCTCGGGCTGGCAATCGTTTCGGCCGTGGTTCACGCCCACGGTGGCTCGGTCACCCTCACCAGCGAGCCGGGACGGACCTGTTTCACCGTCCGGATTCCATTGGCTCCCTAAGCCGTTCGAGCACCTCGATCATCGCCAACGCGGCTTCCGCGGCCTCTGCTCCTTTGTCTTCGCTGGAGCCCGCCAGCCCTGCGCGGTCCAGCGCCTGTTGCTCGGTATCGCAAGTGAGCAACCCGAAACCCACCGGCATGTGACTGTCCAGACTCACCCGCATCAGGCCTGACGAAGCTGCCTGGCAGACATAGTCAAAATGTGGCGTACCGCCGCGAATCACCACCCCTAAGGCCACCACCGCGTCAGCTCCACTTGCCGCCGCAGCGTCCGCAGCAACGGGAAGCTCAAAACTCCCCGGCACCCGAACAATCTCGACCTGTCCCACCTTCGACTCCTGCAGAACACGCAAAGCGCCCGCGACAAGCCCATCCATCACAGCATCGTGCCAAGACGCCGCCACCACCACGACTCGGCGCCCCCGGCCGTCCGCCTCCGGCAACGCCGGCGCACCAACCCCGCTCACCGGACGACCTCCTTCGTGTCGATGCGGCGCACATTGGCCGAATAGTGACCCAACAGGTGATGCCCCATCCGGTCACGTTTCGTTGCCAAATAGGCCGCGCTTTCTGGTCCCGGGGGGACCTCGAGACGTTCAGAGATCACCTCGAAGCCGGCACGCTGAATGGCCACGATCTTGTCCGGGTTGTTCGTGAGAAGTCGCAGGCGATGCACCCCAAACTCGGCCAAAATGTCGGCCGCAGCCCCGTATTCGCGTGCGTCCGCCGGGTGGCCAAGTTCCGTATTGGCCTGGACGGTGTCCCGTCCGGCATCTTGCAGTCCATAGGCAGCGAGTTTGGCCGCAAGCCCAATACCGCGACCTTCCTGACCGCCGAGATGAATCACCATGCCGCCCTGCTGTGCCGCCACATAAAGCCCCGCACGCAGTTGCGCCCCACAGTCGCAGCGTTCAGAAGCCAGCACGTCGCCCGTGAAACACTCCGAGTGCACCCGCACCGGGGGGACGTCGGCCAGTCCTCGAGCACTCACCAGCGCCACATGGGTGGCCCCGGTCACCGCGTCAGCAAAGCAGTACATCTGGAAGTCGCCATGGGCGGTGGGCAGGCGCACCGGATCACCGACCTGACGCACCCGTGCCGCAAGATGTCGTCCACTTTCAACGTCCGGCATCGCGCTGCTCGACAAATCATCAATGGTGAGCAAGACCAGGCCTTCTTCTTTGGCCAATTCCTCGGCCTGACCCAACCGCATCACCGAGCCGACGTCGTTCACCAACTCGGCGATGGCCGCTACCGGCGTCAACCCCGCCAGTTCACACAATCGCACAGCGGCCTCAGTGTGCCCACGGCGTTGCGCCAGACCACCCTGGTTTGCCCGTAGTGGCAGCACGTGCCCGGGCCGTATCAGGTCGTTGGGACCCGATTGTGGATCGGCGAGAACCCGCAAAGTCTGAGCCCGATCCGCAGCCGAAATCCCTGTCGTCACCCCCTGGGCGGCATCGACCGAGACGGTATAGGCCGTACCTCGGGCGTCCTGGCTTTGCGCGACCATCATCGGCAAATCGAGAGCCTCCGCCCGCTCGACGGGCATGGGTGCACACAGATAGCCCGACGTGTGCCGCACCAGCCAACCCACCGTTTCGGCGGTGGCGAGCTCGGCAGCCAAGATCACATCGACTTCGTTTTCCCGGCTGGCATCGTCGGCGACCAATACGGGGCGCCCAGCGCGAAGTGCGGCGATGGCCGCTGCGATACTCATCGAGTCACCCCGGTAAGCAACCGCTCAGCGTATTTGGCGAGCACATCAACTTCGAGGTTGACCGACGCTCCTACTTCCAGACGACCCAAAGTGGTCGCCGCCAGAGTCGTCGGGATCAACGACACTCGGAAACGTCCCGGCTCCAAGCCCGACACCGTCAGCGACACCCCGCTCACCGCAATTGAGCCCTTCAGCACGACGTAGCGTTCCAGCGATTCAGGAAGGGAAAGCCACACGTCATCCCAGCGCGGGCCAGGCTGCCGGGAAAGCACTCGCCCGATTCCATCGACATGACCTTGGACGATATGACCATCCAATCGTCCGGTGACCGCCAATGCTGGTTCGAGATTGACCAGCGATCCAGGCCGAAGCTCACCCAATGCGGTGCAACGCAACGTTTCGGGCATCACATCGGCGCTGAATCCTCCCGGAGATCTCTCGACCACGGTCAAACAGACCCCGTCTACCGCGATCGACGCGCCCCGCGAGACTGCCTGGGCTGCCTCAGAGCCGTCGATTTCTAGGCGGGCATCACCGCCGGGGTGCTCGACCCTTTTGACAGTGCCGATTTCGGCCACGATTCCGGTAAACATCATTTCTCCCATCGATTGGCGACGATAAAGAGGTCACAGCCAACAGATTCGACGTGGGTGAAGACCCACTTCTGTGCCCCTTCGAGTTCGGTGATTCCCAAGGCGCTCACGCTCGGCAAGCCGGCGCCCAGCAGGGTTGGCGCGAGATAGAGCTGTATTTCGTCGACGAGCTGCGCACGCAAAAAAGCGCTCGCCACCGTCGGGCCCCCTTCGACCAGTACGCGAGCGATGCCGCGTCTCGCAAGCTCGATCAACACGTCGTCGGGGCTGCTACGGGGAAGCTGTAAGAAACCGTGCTCGTCGCCGCGAACCGCCGCGTCGTCGGGGACGGGGCGGTTGCCCAGCACGACGCGCAAGGGCCCCTTCTTACCCTGGCGATGAGGGACGCCGCGGACGGTCAGCCGCGGGTTGTCGGCCAGCGCTGTGCCGGTTCCGATCACAATCGCGTCCTGGCTGGCTCGCAACACGTGGGAATGCTCTCGGGCCGCAGTCGCCGTGATCCACTTGCTGCTACCGTCGGCGGCCGCCACACGGGCGTCTATGGTTTGGGCGAGCTTTACGGTCACAATGGGCCGGCGTGGCGGGTTGCGAGTCAGCCATGGGCCGACCAGGCGACTGCTCGCTCCGACGCCGATTCCGGAAACGACCGAAATGCCCGCTTCGCGCAGTCGGGCTGCACCGCCGGCAGCGGTTTCGGTGGGATCGTCGAGCGCGTAGATGACCCGCGCGATGCCCGCATCAATCAGTGCCTGAGTGCACGGCGGTGTCCGTCCGGTGTGATTGCAGGGTTCCAGGCTGACCACCATGGTGGCGCCGCGCGGGTCGACTCCGGCTGCCCGGGCGGCGTCGAGCGCGGCAACCTCGGCGTGCGGGGTTCCGGCCCCACAATGCCATCCTTCGCCCAGCACGGCCCCGGTATTTGAGAGCAGAACCGCGCCAACTTGAGGGTTGTCACCGACGGGCCCGCGGCGGGCCAGGTCAATGGCGCGCCGAATTGCGGCAATTTCGGCGGAACTGGGTTGTGACGTGATGCCACTCACCTCCCCGGGCAGGGCACACCACGGGGCAGAGCAGCGGACGCAACGCGCGTACGCAACGGCATGGCCACCTGAGCCAAGCCGCTTCGTCTTCTCCCATCCGGACTTTGACCGTCGGTCCTGGAATTTCACCAGGTCAACCGCAACGGCGCTGTGCGCTGATGCGGGTCGCGGACTCTCACCGCCGGTTCGGATTTTCACCGAGCCCCGAAGACGTGCTTGCCGCGTATTGTGTCACACCGGCGCCCACACAAGTCACATGGGCTTCACAGCTTCACCTCGTCTGCCGCTCAGGGGACGGGATTTTGCTGAGACCATGAGTGCAACACAGACTTCGGCGTCCGCTCCCGCTGCGGTTCCTCCTGAGCCAACCCCGAGTCCCCTCGTCGACGACAGGCCCGACCGCCGAGACTGGCTTGTGCGCGGCACATTGGCGGCTCTTCTGGCCGCCGTCGCTGCCCTGTACATGTGGGGGCTTTCCGCCTCCGGATACGCCAATTCCTTCTACTCAGCTGCTGCCCAGGCCGGTTCACAGAACGCGACGGCGTGGTTCTTTGGCTCGCTGGATGCGGGGAATTCGATCACTGTGGACAAGCCGCCTGCCGCCATCTGGTTGATGGCCCTTTCGGTGCGGCTTTTCGGCCTTAGTTCGTGGAGCATTCTGCTGCCAGCGGCTGCTTTGGGTGTGGCCAGCGTCGGGGTGCTTTATGCCACCGTGCGACGGAGCCTGCTGAACTGGCGGGGCACCAACAATCCGGATTTCACTCGTCGGAACGCGCACTGGGCAGCGCTGGCCGGGGCGGCGGTTTTCGCACTTACTCCGGTAGCCACCTTGATGTTCCGTTTCAACAATCCCGATGCCCTGTTGGTCTTTTCTCTGGTGCTGGCCAGCTACTTCACGGTCCGCGCCATGGAACATGGCGGACGTGGCTGGCTGGCTCTGGCCGGTGTGGCGGTCGGTCTGGGGTTCTTGACCAAGATGTTGCAGGCTTTCTTGGTGTTGCCCGCCTTGGTGGTGGCCTACGCGCTTGCCGCCCCAGCGTCCTGGCGGAAGAAGCTTGTGGACCTGACGGTGGCATGTGTCGCCATGGTGGCCTCTTTCGGTTGGTATCTCGCCGCCGTTCAGTTCACTCCAGCGTCCATGCGGCCCTACATCGGCGGCTCTCAGAACAATTCGATTCTGGAACTGCTTTGGTCGTACAACGGGTTAGGTCGCATCACGGGAAACGAGACCGGGTCCGTGGGCGGCGGAGGCGGCACAGGCTGGGGAGAGACGGGAATCACCCGAGTCTTTGACGGTGTGTCGGGCGGGATGGTGTCGTGGTTGATTCCCGCTGCGCTTGCGCTATCGGTGGCCGCCATCGTGGTTGCGGTGCGCCAAAGCCGCGCCACACCGCCTGACGTACCGCAGGTGCCGTCCTCAGCTCGGGCTTTGTTGGGCGGATCGGTCATCTGGCTGGGCTGGCTAGTGGTGACCGTAGGCATATTCAGCTTCATGGCGGGCATCTACCACGACTACTACACGGTGGCCCTGGCTCCGGCGATTGGCGGCGCGGTCGCAATGGGTGCGGCGGCCCTGTGGACACGCCGGGCCGAAGGCTGGGCACGGATCGTGCTGGGCCTGACCAGCATCGCGACCGGCGTGTGGGCTTTGGCCTTGCTGACCCAAGCCGGGGGCGGCTACTTGTGGTTGGGCTGGGCGGCCTTTATCACGGGGACGGGCGCCGGTTTGGCGATGTTGTGGGTCGACCGACTGCCCCGGCTGATCGCGGCTGGGGTGGTGGTCGCTGCGCTCGGTGCGGGCCTGGTTGGGCCGCTTGCCTATTCGCTGAATACCGCAGCTACTGCACACACCGGTTCGATCGTGACGGCTGGTCCGGTGAGCGGGAAAGGTGGGCCTGGCGGACGGGGCGGCCCGAATGCTCGTGGTGGTCGCCCCGGCGGTCCACCACCGAACACCAACGGGCAAATGACGGGGCGGACTGCACCTGGCGCGGCGATGGGTGGCTTGCTCAATGGCACCTCGGTGTCCAATCGAGTGTTGGCGCTGCTGACGGCCAACTCCTCTGACTTCACCTGGATTGCGGCGACTCTGGGCTCGCAGAACGCAGCCAGTTACCAGCTGGCGAGCGGCGATGCGGTGATGGCCATTGGTGGGTTCAACGGATCCGACCCTTCACCCACCCTGGCCCAGTTCCAGGCGCAGGTGGCGGCCAAGCAGATTCACTACTACATCGCTGGGGAATCTGGCGCAGGCCGGGGCGGATCGAGCAATGCCACCCAGATCGCGGAATGGGTGACCACTCATTTCACCGCTCAGACCGTCGATGGCGTCACCCTCTACGACCTCACCGAGAACTGAGGCGGCGACAATGGACACCGCAACGGCATCGGCGCTGCCGCACCTGACGACGTCACGAACCGAAACTGTGGACGTGATCGTCCCGGTCTACAACGAGGAACAGGATCTGGCTGCTTCCATCGAACGGCTGGATCAGTTCTTGGCCTCCCAGCTTCCTTACTCCTACCAGCTGGTGATCGCTGACAACGCCTCCACCGATACCACCGGCCAGATCGCGGACCAGTTAGCGCACGACCATTGCAGCGTCCGAGTGGTTCATCTGGATGCGAAAGGCCGAGGTCGGGCACTGAAGCAGGTGTGGCAGGGATCCGAAGCCGACGTCGTGGCCTATATGGATGTTGACCTGTCCACTGATCTCAATGCGTTCCTGCCCCTGGTGGCACCGCTGGTCTCTGGGCATTCCGATGTTGCGATCGGCACCCGGCTCAGCCGAGGCTCTCGAGTAGTTCGAGGCCCGAAAAGGGAGATCATCTCGCGCTGCTACAACGTGATCTTGCGAACGACTTTGGGGGCAAGCTTCAGCGATGCGCAGTGTGGATTCAAAGCGATCCGGCGGGACGTGGCCGAGCAACTGTTGCCTCTAGTGGCCGACAACAACTGGTTCTTTGACACCGAACTGTTGGTATTGGCCGAACGTGCCGGGCTACGGATCCACGAGGTACCGGTCGACTGGGTCGATGATCCGTCTTCGAGCGTCAACATCGTGGCCACCGCTGTTGAGGACCTTGCCGGGGTCGTGCGCCTCCTGCGAGGCTTCGCGACTGGCCAGTTGAGCGTGGACCGAATCCGGAGAGAGTTCTCTCGCGATCGGCCTGCGGCGGCTCCCCCGACTCCGCGCAGCCTGCTGTCTGAGGTCATCCGCTTCGCAGCTGTCGGGGCGGTGAGCACGGCTGCCTACTTCGTGCTGTATCTCCTGCTTCGCGGGACCGGGGCGCAACTAGCCAATCTCGTTGCGTTGCTCCTCACGGCCATCGGGAACACCGCAGCAAACCGGCGTTTCACTTTCGGGGTGACTGGACCGAAAGATGCGCTCACCCATCAACTCGGCGGACTTGCCGCCTTCGGCCTGGCTTTGGGTCTTACCTCGGGTTCGTTGTGGCTGCTGGCCACCTATGCCCCATCGGCCGGTCGCATCGTCGAAGTCGCCGTCCTGGTGGTGGCCAATCTCACCGCGACGGGACTGCGTTTCCTGGCCTTGCGGCTGATGATGCACCCGCGCCGCCGGACTCTCTCGCCGGATCAGCATCCCCTGACCGTCTCCAGCCAACGGTAGGGTCGCCGGGGTGGACATCACTCCAACCAGGCTCGCCCGTTACGTCGATCACACGTTGCTTTCACCCGCCGCCACCCCCACCGATATCGCAGCGCTGATCCGGGAAGCTCAACAACTGGGCTGCTACTCGGTCTGCATTTCGCCGTCACTGCTTCCGGTGGACGGCGACCTGGGCCCACTCGCACTCGCCACGGTGTGTGGTTTCCCATCCGGGAAGCATCTGAGCGTGATTAAGGCCGCCGAAGCAGCCGAGTCGGTTGCCCGGGGAGCCACCGAAGTGGACATGGTGATCGACCTTGGCTGGGTGAAAGCCGGCCGCTGGGAACTCGTTGAGACCGAGATTGCTGCGGTGCGCGCAGCCGTCCCTCGCCCCCGGATATTGAAGGTGATCATCGAGTCGGCGGCTTTAACTGACCAGGAGATCGTCTTGGCGTGCCAGGCATCCGAGACTGCCGGAGCGGATTTCGTGAAGACCTCCACCGGATTTCACCCAGCTGGTGGGGCGAGCGTGGCTGCGGTGCGTCTGATGTCCGAAACCGTTGGTTCTCGGTTGGGCGTAAAAGCCTCCGGAGGCATCCGAGACTGGGACACCGCAGTTTCGATGATTGCGGCAGGCGCAACCCGGTTGGGGTTGTCTGCGACGAAAACGGTTCTTGCCGGTGGTAGCTGACTACGACAACCCGTTTGACCGCAGCCAGTTCGCCACCGCGTCTGTTCGGCCATGAGCAACCTGTTGCTGCAGCGAGATGAGGTCCACGTTGGTGAGCTTGGTGATGACCGCGTTGAGCTTGAGGACGGTGTCGGGATCGTTTTGGGCAAAGGCAGAGTTGACCAGCAACACGAGTGGATCCGCCGCAATCATCTTGTCTGGATCGCTCAGGGTGACCAGTTGCGCACCTGAGAGGTCTTCCGTCGCTCGAAACACTCCCACCCCGGCTTTGCCGGAGGTGACCAGTTGGGCCCGCGCAATCGGATCGTTCTCCACCACGGCGGTGAAGTTTGCGCCGTAGATGGTGTTAATCCCTGGCAGCCCATCTGCTCGCGAGTTTGCGAATTCGGGGATGGCCGCCAATTTGCCCTTTGACCAGGCGGCGATGCCGTCCATCGACTTGATACCTGCACTCGCCGCAGCCATCCACACCATCGAACCGTCGGCTTTGCCGGGATTCATCACTTTCACTTCGGGATCGACCAACCCGGCCAGCTCTTTCACCAGGTCGGCCGGCGGGTCGTCGGAGGGGCTCAACTCGGCCCAGACAGTGCCGCCATAGACAACTGCGGCCGCCAGCGAACCACCACCCAAAATGCTCAGCCAGTCGGTATCCAAGGGTTGGGCCTTGGCACGGCCGACAGCTCCCCCCAAAAGGTCGCCGATGACCGATCCCACCTTGGTGGAATCCACTCCAATCTGAACAGCCGAAGGAGTTGAGTTGGCACTGGGCGCGGCACCGTCACCGGGCTTGACCTGTGCACAGCCGGTGAGCACCAAGGCGCCTGCACCGATCAGGAAGGCTCGTCTATCCACCCGCCCAGTCTCACCCGAAGACCTCGTCAATGCCTGCAACGACACTGGTCAGATGGAAAACGGGGTCGGTCCGTCTCCGAACCGACCCCGTCATGAAGAGCGTCTAGGACTGTTCTTTCAGGGCCGACTGTGCCGCCGCGAGGCGGGCGATCGGCACGCGGAACGGTGAGCACGACACGTAGTTCAGGCCAACCTTTTGGCAGAACTCGATGGAGGATGGGTCCCCGCCATGCTCGCCACAGATGCCCAGCTTGATGTCGGGGCGAGCCTGCTGACCTAGAGTGACGGCCGTTTCGACCAGCTTGCCCACACCCACCTGGTCCAAACGCGCGAAGGGATCATTCTCGTAGATCTTCTTCTCGTAGTAAGCATCCAGGAATTTGCCCGCATCGTCCCGGCTGAACCCGAAGGTCATCTGGGTGAGGTCGTTGGTTCCGAAGGAGAAGAACTGCGCCTCTTTGGCGATTTCGTCGGCGGTCAGCGCTGCTCGCGGAATCTCGATCATCGTCCCGACCAGGTATTCCAGTTGAGTACCGGTTTCGGCAATCACTGCATCAGCGGTGTCGGTGACGATCTTCTTCACGTAGGCCAGCTCTTTTACCTCACCAACCAACGGGATCATGATCTCCGGCACGACCTTCCACTCCGGATGAGCCTTCTGGACGTTGACCGCCGCTTCGATGATCGCCCGGGTCTGCATGGCACCAATCTCGGGATAGGTGACGTCCAGGCGGCAGCCACGGTGACCCATCATCGGGTTGAACTCGTGCAGCGAAGCGATCACGTTCTTCAGCTCTTCGACGCTGATCTTCATCTCAGCGGCCAGCGCAACAATGCCGCTCTCTTCGGTGGGCAGGAACTCGTGCAGCGGCGGGTCAAGCAGCCGGATCGTGACGGGGTAGCCCTCCATCGCCTCGTAGATGCCTTCGAAATCGCCGCGTTGCATAGGCAGCAGCTTGGCCAAAGCGGCCTCGCGCTGTTCCACCGTCTTTGACACGATCATTTCCCGGATTGCCGCGATCCGATCAGTGTCGAAGAACATGTGCTCGGTCCGGCACAGGCCGATGCCTTCAGCACCAAACTCGCGTGCCTGGCGGGCATCGGCGGGGGTATCGGCGTTGGTGCGCACCTTCATGGTCCGGTACTCATCAGCCCAGGCCATGATCCGGCCAAAGTAACCGCTGATTTCTGCCGGCACCGTGCTGATCTGTTGGCCATAAACCCGACCGGTGGCGCCGTCCAGGCTGATCCAATCGTTCGCGCCGTAGCTCTTGCCACCCAGGGTGAAGGACGCGCCGTCTGTACCAAAGACGATGTCCCCTAGACCGGAAACGCAGCAGGTTCCCATGCCGCGAGCCACCACGGCCGCATGCGAAGTCATGCCACCTCGAGCTGTCAGGATGCCCTTGGCATAGTGCATACCTTCGATGTCTTCGGGCGTGGTTTCGAGCCGGACCAGAATCACGTCTTCGCCGTTCTTGCCGCGCGCCGCTGCATCTTCAGCGGTGAAGGACACTCGGCCACATGCCGCGCCAGGTGAAGCCGGCAGGCCCTTGCCAATCGGGGTGGCAGCTTGGAGTTCGGCGGCATCAAACTGTGGGTGCAGCAAGGCATCAATTTGCTTGGGGTCGATCATCGCCACTGCTTCTTTTGGCTGGATCTGGCCTTCGTCGACGAGATCGCAGGCAATCTTGAAGGCTGCGGCGGCGGTGCGTTTGCCGTTGCGAGTTTGCAGCATGAACAGCTTGCCATCTTCGATGGTGAACTCCATGTCTTGCATGTCTCGATAGTGGCTTTCAAGCCTGTTCACGATCTCAACGAATTGCTCATAGACGGCCGGGTTCTCGTCGCGCAACTGATCGATAGTTTCTGGGGTGCGGATACCGGCGACCACGTCCTCACCTTGAGCGTTCATCAGGAACTCGCCAAAGAGTCCCTTTTCGCCCGTGGCGGGGTTCCGCGAGAACGCAACGCCCGTGCCGGAGGCGTCACCGGTGTTACCGAAGACCATCGACTGAACGTTGACAGCGGTGCCCCACGAGGACGGGATGTCGTTCATTCGGCGGTAGTAGACCGCCCGCGGATTGTCCCAGGATCGGAAGACGGCTTTGATGGCTCCCATCAGCTGCTCGACGGGATCGCTGGGGAAATCGCTGCCCACCTTGGCCTTGTATTCGGCCTTGAACTGTTCGGCCAGTTCTTTGAGGTCATCGGCAGTCAGCTCGGTGTCTTGAGTAACACCGCGAGAAGCTTTCATCGTGTCGATGAGCTCTTCGAAGTAGGACTTACCCACTTCCATCACCACGTCGGAGTACATCTGAATGAAACGGCGGTACGAGTCGTAGGCGAACCGCGGGTTGTTGGTCTTGATGGCAAACCGGGCAGCGACTTCATCGTTCATGCCCAGGTTCAAGATGGTGTCCATCATTCCGGGCATGGACGCGCGGGCGCCGGAACGTACCGAGACCAGAAGCGGGTTGTCCAGGTCACCGAACTTCTTGCCGGTGTGTGACTCCAAGGTGGCCACGTGACCCATGATTTCGGCGGCGATCGCTTCGTTGATGTTCTCGCCGTCCAGGTAGTACTGGGTGCAGGCTTCGGTGGTGATAGTGAAACCTGGCGGCACGGGCATGCCCAGACCGGTCATTTCGGCCAGGTTTGCACCTTTGCCACCCAGCAGATTTCGCATCGAGGCAGCGCCCTCGCTGAATTCGTACACGTATTTGTGATCGGTCATTGTGACGTCAAATCTCCTTCAATGACTCCGCGGTGGCTGGCCAGGTCGCTCAGGTGAGGCCGGGCCGGGGGCATCGGTGGAGCGAGTCCGAGGCCCTTACGCATCGAGGTCCCAGGCTAGCGGCTGGTTTTGGGCCGTGGTGGCCCGATTCGGCATCGACCACAGGCTGGACGAATGCCCAAAGCAGTGCGAAATTGGGCCCGATGCGTGCACATCAGGTCACCGAACCCCTCAGCCACTACGGCACTTCCCCCGTCTGGTGGTCCCGGCGCCATGAGTTGCGTTTCGTCGATTCCTACACCGGAGAAGTGCTGATTGTCGGCACGAACCCTCAGCCGCCGATTCCCACAGCCTTCGCCCGATGGCTTGCTCCGCGAGCCGGGGGCGGTGCGATTGTGGTCGGTAAGACGCACTGGTCGCTGAGCAACTTCGACGATCTCGGTGACCTGGCCGAGATCGATGCCCTCGGGGACGGTCCTGACGTGTGCTTTCTGGGTGCTGGAATCGACCCCGAAGGGGGGCTATGGCTGGGCCTCGACTCCAACCTGGGTGGGATGTTGACCCACCTCGATGTCGGTTCACGGCGACCACGGCTCAGCCGACGACGAGGGGCCAGCGGCATCGCCTTCAGCCCTGACACTCGCACGATCTATCTTGTCGAACCCGGGTCAGGCACCGTGCACGCCCAAAGTTACGACCCGGTGGAGGGTCTGGGGCCCGCACGAGAGTTCAGCACGGACCCAGGCACCGTCACTGGATTGTGTGTCGACCGCGAAGGCGGGGTGTGGACGACCCGCCACGGGAAAGGCCGGGTGCTTCGACATGACCCCGATGGCCAACTGACGTCAACCGTCGAGCTCGACAACGCTTTTCCGACCGGATGCTGTTTTGGAGAAAGCGGCTTTCGCACATTGTTCATCACCACGGCGGCGCCTCAACCACATCACGAGCGGGGAGCGGTCTACGCCATCGACACTGGAGTAGTCGGCGCAGAACCTTTCGAATTTGTCGGCTAATTCCGACGTATGCGGCGCCGCGAAAAGCGCTCCCCGTTATATCGTCGTCAGATTCGTCAAATAGTTGACAATCTGCGCTCTGACTAGGGGTCACCCGAATGGGTGACGAAAACCCATTAATCCCAGTTCTTGGATAATCCAAGTAGCAGTATTGCTCCCCCGGTGCTAGCGTGAAGCTATACCCGTTCGGGGGGAACGGTGAGCCACCCACTCGCCATTCGCGGGTCGTAACGAATCACGTAACGACCGCAAAAAGGTAGGAAGCCATGCCCCCCATGCTTGGCGGAACTTCTATCCGCCGTTCCCTCACGGCTCTGATTTCCGCCCTGGCGATGTTCGCACTGACACTCGTCGGTGCGGGCCCTTCTGCCACGACCAGCTCAGCAGCCACCACCAGCACAGTGACCCGCACGGCCACCGTGTCAACCAAGGCCATTGCATATACAGACCGCAAGAGTCCCAAATCGAGCTACCTCAATAAGAGCGAGTCAAAGATCCAGCTCAATCGGTTCAACACCTACGTAGCTTTCCCGAAGATTTCCCTTCCGTCCGGTTCTCATGTGTCCAAGATCACAGTGACCATGACGGTCACACGGACCAACTCACCGGTGGCAGGCGCCATCAATGTGCGCCCGGTCACGTCAGGTTGGACCGGCGGCAAGCTGACCTACAAGAAGTCGCCGCACGTTGGTGCCACGATCGCCTACCCCGCTATCGCTAAGTCCCGTGGCGCGGTGGCAATCACTTTGAACACCTCAGGCACCGCCAGGTATCTGGCCAAGGGTTTGAAGATCCGGATGACTCGTCACGGATCCGCTTCAACGATGAAGATCGCCAAGAAGGTCTACCTGCGAGTCACCTATACCCGCACGGTGACGGTGGGCACCGACAGCTCAACGACAGCGCCGGTTGGTCACACGATCACCGACAAGCCGGTCTTTGCTCACTACTTCCCGCCCTACCCGATCTCGCTCGAAAACTACCCCGCTTCGCGCGACTACTACACGGTGAACTACCTGCAGGCCAGCGGTGAGGGCGGCAAGTTCGCCAGCACAGGTGGTTTGTTGCGAGATCGCCCACTTCCTCGAGACCCCATCTCGGGAGACTGGGAATTCGTTGATATGGGGAACGAAATCAATCACGCCAAGGCTGCAGGCGTCACCGGCTTCGCTGTGGACTTGCTCACAACGAACACCTCTGATCAGCTGTGGCGCCGCACCACGAGCATGCTGCGCGCTGCGGATGCGGACGGCAATTTCTCGATCATGCTGCAGCCCGACATGTGGGGCATTGGCAGCATCACTCCCGCACAGTTCGCTAAGGCGATGGCCACGCTGTCGTCCTACAAGTCGACCTACCGACTCAAGACTGGACAGGTCGTCATCTCTCCATTCCTCGCTGAAGCAAAGACGCCGGCGTGGTACTCCGAAGCTCTCGGCATCATGAAATCCCAGTACGGGGTTTCGGCCACTTTGCTTCCGTTGTTCCTGAACGCCAGTTACATGAAGCAGTACGCCTCGATCAGCATCGGCTTCGGCCACTGGGGCGAGCGTGACGCTGTCGTCATCAACCAATCGGGAAATGGTGCGGCTGACGCCCACGCGCTGGGCAAGGTGTGGATGGAACCTGTTTCGGTCCAAGATGAGCGTCCCCGCGACGCTGTCTATGACGAGGCCTGGAACACATCAACCTTGCGAGCAAGTTGGACCAAAGCCATCAACCAGAATGCCGACATGGTCCTGCTGACTACCTGGAATGACTACTCCGAGTGCAGCAGCTGGGCACCGTCGACCGATCATGGCACCGCATTCTTGAACATTGGCAAGCACTACTTGACCAAGTTCCGGACCGGTTCCTATGCAACGCCTTCTCATGACTCGGTGTACATCGTGCATCGGATCCAGAAGTACTCCACGATGCCCACCACTTATACCAAGGTGATGAAGCGCCACTATCCCACCGGTGGTTCAGCATCCCGAGACAAAGTAGAGATCGTGACGGTGCTGAAGGCTTCATCCGAAGTCACCGTCGTCATCGGCGGAGTCACATACAAATACACCGCACCAGCGGGGTTGGCCACGGAACTGTTCAACCTTGCCGAAGGGAAGTTCACCGCAACGGTGAACCGGAGCGGCGACACGGTGGCCACGGTCACCACCAAAGACGCGGTCAAGTTCACAACAGAGCAGCAGGATTTGTCCTACCACGCTGTTGGGAGCGACTGACCGCTAGCCGGGGGATATAACCCGCCCGGGTACGTCCATCCCGACGCACCCGGGCGGGTTGGCATGTCCACTATTCTTAACCAGGCCGTTATCGTCGCCGAAAAGTCGCGCCCCCGTGTACCCAAAGAAATCAGGAACCTGATATGGGCAAAAAAGCCAGCACCGACTCCCGGATTCATCCCCCGGTGGTGGCCTGGCTCACTCCGGCACTGGGCTATGGCGACGACCTGCAGTACTTCACGCAACTCATTGCCGGATTCCACCAGCGCTTTCCGCGGGGCTTCGTGACCGTCTCGGACATCTTCCCGGTCGATTTGTATCCTGACCTTCCCCTGGCCCCGATCATGCATTACTTCGACTTTCGCCGAAAAGACCGCGAAGCTGGCGGGCAGGTCTACCAAACCTGGCACCGCTACCCCAACCCCAGAGGGCTGCGCGAGGTGGCCCGTCGTCGGCCCGATGTGTTTGTGATCATCGAGTTCAGCCATGTTTCTTTGGGTGGATGGCTATTGGCCAAACTGCTGCGCAAGCCCGTTGTTCTCTTGGTGGAGTCCGATCCCAGCTATCGCGGAGCCCCTTCGTCCACCCTGGTGACCCGGGTGAAGTCCTTCATCGCCCGACATAGCCGCGTGGTCTTGGTGTCCAACGAGATCGGCTGGACTTACCTCACCGGCCCGGTGTCCGTCCCCGCCAAAAAGATCATGGTAGGGCCGTATCTGACCTCCGATGCGGACAACACCGAACCGATCCGACCACCTGATCGGCGCGGCCCAGTGCGGCTGCTTTTCCTCAACTCCATCACCGAACGAAAAGGCGTCGCGGAGTTTCTTCGCGCCCTTGCAGCCACCCCGAGTGAGCTACGTTCGTCCTGGCATTTGGATCTGGTCGGTGATGGGGATTTCGAACCGCAGATCGCTGAACTCATCACTGAGCTCGATCTGGACAACAATGTCACTCGCCACGGCCGGGTGCGTTTCTCCGAAGCAGCCTCCTTTTATCACCGGGCCGAAGTCGTGGTTGCCCCTACCTTGGCCGACTATCGCTCGCTGAACGGATTCGAGGCCGTGAATATGGGGAGGATCCTGGTCGCCTCGGTGTATGACGGCGCACACCACGAGCTGTCTCGCTTCGGGCCGGCCACGGTCGTCGTCGACCCGCTCGATCAGGACGCTTTCAGCCAGGCATTGACTCCGCTGTTGAGTCGAACCCCCGAGTTTCTCGCGCTCTCTGACGCCGCATTGAACGTGCCCGCCAACTTCACGGTTGAGACCACGTGTGACAACCTGGCCGCGGCGATCCATCGCGCTCTGGAAAGCCGAACCAACCATCAGCGATAACAACCAGGCCCCAAACAGGATGAACACCATTCGACAGTGGATAGGCAAGCTGCTTGGCTTCGCCACGCAGCCCCTTCTGTTGGCCCAAATCGCCACGAGCCTCGCCAGCGCGGTGGCCATGCTGCTCGCCGCAGCGATGATGCCCCCCGATCAGTTCGTCCGCTATTCGCTCATCAGCCTGGTCTCTTTCACCGCTTTCGGAATGGTGCGCACCGGGATTTATCAGCCTGCACTGATTGAGTTGCGGAACCGCGACGACGCCCACACTCGGTTCCGGAATGCCGCTCTGGCCTCGCTCGCTGCCTCATTAGGAGCGACTGTCGTCATCTACGCCATGGATCCCATATCCATCGGCGAAGCGGCCCTTCTTCTGGGTACCGGTGCCCTGCCAACGCTCCAAGACTGGGTTCGGTTTCGCGCACTGGAGTTCGATCGACGGTGGGCCGTCTTCGCCGCCGACGGGCTGCGGCTGGCTTTCACCGTGGTGCTCTCACCGATCGCTCTGGTCCTGACCAACAACCCGGTGATCTTCCAGTCGGTGCAAGGCCTTGCCTACGCCATTCCTGCTCTTGTGGTCTTTCCCCGACTCCCTAAGGTCTCGCGATTCGCTCCTTTGCGAAGCTACGGACGCTCAGCGAGCCTGCAACTTGGTGACTACGTCATTGGCCAGTTCAACACCACTGTGCCGTTGCTCGTCTTGGGCGGACTCGGGGCTTCTGCGGTCATCGGCGGAGTCCGGCTTGCGCAGACGTTACTCGGGCCGCTGGGGTTGGTCTTCTCCGCTTTCACCACCAACTTGATGGTTGATGCCACCAACGATGATCGTCTGTCGCATCCTCGCGCCATGTACCGAGCAGGCGAAAAACTCGCCAACTGGCTGGGCCTACTCTCGGTGGCTGCCATCGGCACGCTAGTCCTGGTGGTGTGGGCGTCGGGAATCAGCCTGCGCGGCGTCGCCAATAGCAATCTTCTCGCTGGCCTCGTGTTGGTAGGTGCGGCGATGTCCAGCTCCGGATGGGCCGGAATACACGCGGTGATCCTTCGTTTGCTCAACTACCAAGTGACCGCCACGGTCGGGCGGGCCGTGCTTGTGGCCGCATCATTGACCGGCTTCATCATCGGCTATTTCGTCGGCGGAGTGGACGCCAGCTTGGTGTGTGGGTTCCTTGCCGCAGCGGTCGCCTCGCCCGTGGCGTTCGTCTTGCCATCCGCTTTCATCTATCACCGCTTCGTCAAGCCAACGCCACAGTGAGCCACCCGGGCACCATAAGATGGCCGCATGACGGCACGGTTCAACTTGGCTGGGTTCACCGGCGCTGGATACGACCGCGGAGCTTCAATCGCAAAGCACGCCAGCTGGCTTCTGGTTTCTGGCCTCCTGACCAATCACTGGTGGTGTCCCCCATCGTTGCGGGCATCGATCCTGCGAGCCTTCGGAGCCCAGCTCGGGCCCGGAGCATTCATTCGCCATCGGGTTCGAATCCATTTGCCGTGGAAACTCAGTGTCGGAGCGCACTCATGGGTGGGCGAAGGCGCGTGGATTCTCAATCTCGAACCAGTCACGATCGGATCTGACACCTGCATCTCCCAGGGCGTGTTCTTGTGTACCGGAAGCCATGACCACCACTCGCCCACTTTCGAGTACGACAACGCCCCGATCCGGATCGGAGACGGGGTATGGGTCGCAGCTCAGGCAACTGTGCTCCGCGGCGTGACCATCGGTGACAACGCCACGATCGGCGCCCAGGCCCTCGTCATTCGCGATGTCGAACCCGACGAAGTGGTTTTGGCGCCACCGGCTCACACTCACCGCCGGGGAGGATCCCGCTGATGCGGATTCTCTCCGTGGTCAGCCTGGTCACGCCGGACGGCGCATACGGCGGGCCGTTGCGGGTGGCGATCAACCAGGCCAAAGCCTTGATCGACCTCGGCCACCAGGTCATCGTCATTGCCGGCACCCGCGGCTTCGACCAAGTACCCACGCAGATCGATTCGGTTCCGGTGCAGCTCTTTCCGATTCACACGGTCTTGCCCGGCACTGGTTTTGCCGGCCTCGCGAGCCCGGCCATGCAGCGTTGGCTCTCCACTCACCTTGCCGAGTTCGACGTCGCCCATATTCACCTTGCCCGAGACTTAGTCACCTTGCCTGCTGCCCGAAAGGTGCTTCGCGCGGGCATCCCCCTTTTTGTCCAGACCCACGGAATGATCGACCCTTCAACGAATCCGCTCGCTGCGCCGCTCGATGCGGCACTCACTCGACCGATCCTCCGCGCTGCCCGAAGGGTCTTCTACCTGACTCGTACCGAACTCAACGGATTGCGTCAGGTTGCCGGCGATCTGGCCTATTGCCAACTCGCTAACGGAGGCCCCCTCGCCGATTACGCTCCCACTCCTGATGGGTCGCCCGAGGTCCTCTATCTCGCCCGACTCGCGCCCCGGAAACAGCCAGTCACCTTCGTCAATGCTGCCCGCAGCGTGGCCCGCGATTACCCTCAGACGCGCTTCGGCCTAGTAGGGCCCGACGAGGGCGAAGGCCCACGAGTGACCGCAGAGGTCGCAGCAGCACAAGACGATGGTGTGCAGATCGCCTGGGAAGGGCCCCTGCCACCCGAACAAACACTGGATCGGATGCGGCAGTCCACGATCTATGTGCTGCCCAGCGTCAATGAGCCCTACCCCATGTCCGTGATCGAAGCACTCAGCGTCGGGCGACCCGTCGTGGTCACCGACACCTGCGGGTTGTCCGGCTTTGTCGCCAAGCACGACGCCGGTCTGGTCACCGACGGTTCTCCATCCGGCATCGCCGAGGCAATCAAGGTCCTGCTCGCTGACCTTCCCGCCGCCGATGCTCGAGGCCGACGTGGCCGTCAGTCAGTCCGTACCGAACTCACGATGACGGCAATCGCGGACCAACTTGTGGACCATTATTCGACGGCTCTCGATTCCTGACCCACAACAGACAGGCCAGCGATACGAAGACTGCGCCGGTGGCCTGAAGAAGTGACCCTCGCAACAGGATCATCATGTAGACCGGCATGATGGCGCCAACCAAGGCCCACCATCCGCCGTGGTAGTGCGCCGGCACCATACGCAGGTCCATATAAGCCAAGAAGGCGCCGACGACAACAAAACCAACTCCCACCAGAAGCACCCCACCGTTGACCAGGAACTCGGCCCATAGAGGTGCAGAAAGGTTGGTGAAGGCATAGCTGCGGAAGTTCGCCAGGAGAACGCCGGTGTCAGTGGGTTTGTCGGCCCAGAGCACCCGCGGCACCCAGAAGAAAAGGCTGCCCATCAGCTGCCGCATGGGCTCCATGTGTCCGCTGAGCACATAGGAGTAGGCATTGGCGATCTGCCAAAAGGAGTCGTAGTCCGCATTGCCGGCATATTCACCGAAAAAGCTCGTGCGGGTACCGCTTCCCCCCACCTCTCGACGGAATGCGTCGGCGATCGGAAAGAGAAACAGCATCGCACCAACCATGCCTCCCATCGCGAGCCGGGCACGTTTGCGGCTCGTGATCGCTCCGGCATAGACCAGGATGGCAAAGGCCACCGTGCCAAAGGTGTAGCGCGCTGAAGAAATCGGGCTGGTGACCACCAACAAAATGGCCATCCCCACGACCATCATGAGGCCCCAACCCAACCGTCCAGAGCCCCCCCGTGGTGTTCGGCGCATGATCTGGGAGATTGCTCCCGTTGCGACGAGCAGGGGGTACACGGCAAGCGCCAGGACTATCGCTAGCGTGGCCGGCTCAGACCACACCGCCAGGGCCATCCGGCCTGCGGTATCGCGACTCACGATCGCCACCTTGATCCCGACCTTGGCCAGGTAATACCCGGCTCCGGCCAAGCCCACCACATACAAAAGGACCGACCGCGAAGTGCTGACGATGGCGGGCCGCAGTTCCGGCCTGGCTACACCTCGGCGCATCAGAACCGGGATAAGCCGACCAATCTCGTAGCCGACAACGCCTAACAGGACGATCCAAGCGGTGGGCATATCCAAGCTGGGGTTCATCCCCGGGGTCGTGCTCGAAATGTCTCCTGACCGCAGCTGCACGGATGCGGCCAAGCCCATGAAGACATAGGTGTAAAGCCAAAAGAAGTAATCGAATAGCCGAGGGATTCCCCGCACCCACAGCACTGAAATGCGGATTCCACCCCAAACGGTGATCAAGAGCGTGATCACCCACGCATCGCTGCGTCCGGCATCGGGAATGGTGAAAACCAAAGCTCCAGGAACGAGGATCGCCAAAACCGAAATCGAGATGACTAGGGATAATACTTGTCCGCCACCACCGAGCTGGCGTCCCGCAGCGGGTGTGGCATTCACGCCAGCCAAGCAAGGCCCCTCTCTAGCTCGAACTCGCAGTTCGGTCAGCGTACCGCCCACCCGCTACTCTTGGGGG
>CAYWIN010000004.1:0-24793 GCA_964458365.1 uncultured Propionibacteriaceae bacterium | reverse complement strand
AAGGAACGTAGCGCAGCGACACACCCTCGGGTAACAAACCACGTCGAGAAGGGTCGAAAACCGCCTGGAGGTCAACTTTCGGGACAGCGTGTAACCCAGCTGAAACATAGATGCAACCGCCCGGTTACCCCTCTTACATAGCGTTTGGACTGATCACATCTCTGATTTTGGAGGAAACATGTTCCAAGGCGCCGACGACCTGTTGGCCTATATCAAGGACGAGGGTGTCGAGATGATCGACATTCGGTTCTGTGACCTTCCTGGTGTCATGCAGCACTTCACCGTCCCGGCTGGCAGCTTCGGTCCGGACGTCTTCGAGGACGGCCTGGCTTTTGACGGCTCCTCGATCCGTGGCTTCCAGAAGATCCATGAATCCGACATGGCCCTGCTCCCCGACCCGAGCACCGCGTTCATTGATCCATTCCGTGCGGCCAAGACCCTGGTGGTCAGCTTCTTCGTACATGACCCGCTCACCAAGGAGCCCTACAGCCGAGACCCGCGCAACATTGCGCGCAAGGCCGAGAACTACCTGGCCTCAACAGGTGTCGCCAGCAAAGCGTTCTTCGCTCCCGAGGCCGAGTTTTACATCTTCGATTCTGCCCGCTTCGAAACCAAGCAGAACGCTTCCTACTACTACATCGACTCCGAGGCTGGTGCCTGGAACTCCGGTCGTGAAGAAGAAGGCGGCAACCGCGCTTACAAGGTGAAGTACAAGGGCGGCTACTTCCCCGTCGCTCCGTCTGACCACTTCGGTGATCTGCGCGACACCATGGTGAAGAACCTGGAAGAGGTTGGGCTTGAAGTCGAGCGCGCGCACCACGAAGTGGGCACCGCAGGACAGGCCGAGATCAACTACAAGTTCAACACGCTGTTGTCCGCTGCAGACGATGTGATGAAGTTCAAGTACATCATCAAGAACACGGCATGGGAGAACGGCAAAACCGTCACCTTCATGCCGAAGCCGATCTTCGGTGACAACGGCTCAGGCATGCACATTCACCAGTCGCTGTGGAATGGCGATCTGCCCCTGTTCTACGACGAGGCTGGCTATGGCGGCTTGTCCGACACCGCCCGCTGGTACATCGGCGGCATCCTGAAGCATGCTCCCTCGCTGCTGGCGTTCACCAACCCGACGGTGAACTCCTACCACCGTTTGGTGCCCGGCTTCGAAGCACCAACCAACCTGGTCTACAGCTCCCGTAACCGCTCGGCCTGCATCCGGATCCCGATCACTGGGTCCAACCCGAAGGCCAAGCGGATGGAGTTCCGTTGCCCCGACCCGTCGTCCAACCCGTACCTGGCATTCGCCGCGTGCCTGCTGGCCGGCCTCGACGGCATCCAGAACAAGATCGAGCCCATCGCCCCGATCGACAAGGACCTCTACGAACTGCCGCCGGAAGAGCACGCTAAGGTGCCGACCGTCCCGGCTTCACTCGACGCGGTTCTTGACGCCCTGGAAGCCGACCACGAGTACCTGCTCGCTGGCGACGTGTTCACCCAGGACCTGATCGACACCTGGATCGAAATGAAGCGCGCCGACATCGACGCGATTCGTCTGCGTCCGCATCCTCACGAGTTCGAGATGTACTTCGATATGTGATCTGCGAGAAAGCAGCAAGGTGGGGTCCCAGGAAATCTGGGGCCCCACCTTGTTTTTGTCTACCTGATAGCGAGAACGGGCTCTGCTCACAGCCCTAGCGACACCATGATGGCGAGCGAATACCCCACCGACAGCCCGATGATCAGGGCCCAAAGCGCCCACACCGTGAAGTACAGACCCAAGCCTGCGTGCTGCTGCGGAACCAATCCCGCGTTGCCCGCGGCCCATTTGTGAGCTGGCGGGGCATAGAAGAGGTCCGTCACGACCCCCGGGAGTACATCAACGTCCAGCGACACTCGACCAAAAGGTCGGCCCCGCAACAGCCCTGTCAGCTCAAAACGGTGCTTTCCCGCCGCCATCGAAAGACGATTCGCTCCGAAGACGCAAGGCATCGGTGTGCCGTCCACCAGAAGCGTGAATGCCACTCTCCCTGCCTTGCGAACCTGTCCTTGCACGTAAAGCCGCACTTCGCCACCAGCAAATCCGTTCCCTGCCACGCTTTCCAGACCAGGAACGTTGCTGCGGTCGTCCGATGGGATCGTCATAGCGCGCACATTAGCGGGCGCGTAGGCGAGCTCGAATCAGGAACCCATCGCCAACATGAGAATCAGAGGAACAACGAAGATGCTGAGGATCACGGCGAGCATCACGATCAGTAGCGCCAGGCCTTTACGCTTCTGCTTCACCAGCCCAATGTTCCCGGTCGTGAACTGGTGCAGAGGCGCGGCGTAAAAGACCTCAACGTTTTCTCCGGGACGCACATCGACGTCGATCGAAGCTTGGCCGTAGCGACGCATCCACTGCGCGTACAGCTCGATGTGATGTCGCCCGGCAGCGACCAGGTGGTCATTGGATCCGTACTCCGAAGGCATCTGGCGTCCATCGACGAGCAACGTTGGAGTGATCACGTTGGAGGTCATGATGCTGCCTTGGATATTCACGCGCAGGTTCCCCACGGCGTTGAACGGCGGCATCCCCTGTGGCGTCGCACCTGGATACGGCGCGGCATTGAACGGATTATTCGGCTGAGTAGTCACCCGCAGAGGATAGGGAGTCGGCACGGTAGCTGGGTGCACCGTCTCGACCTGCGAGTCTCGATTCTGGACCATTTCCCGAACTGCGTGGATCACGGGCCTAAGGTCTCCACGAAGGGAGCATCAATGGACCAACTCGTTGCCGTCATGGGTCGGGGAATCTTGCCCGAACGCACACCTCTCCTTGTTGCCGATGATCTTGGCCTAACAAGGGGCGATGGGTGCTTCGATGCGCTCCGAGTCGTCGTCGATTCACAGACAACGCGCGTTGACCACCTGCAACGTCATCTGATGCGTTTTGCGCAATCGTCGTCGGCACTCCAGCTTCCCAGTCTTGATCTGGATGCCTGGCAGGATTTGATCAGCCACGCGTTAGAGGCCTGGGATGTCCCTGGTGAAGCTGTCCTGAAGCTGCTGCGAACTCGGGGCCCCGAGCATTGGGCCTCAGCGCCCACCGAAATCTTGACCATTTCGCCTGCCCCAGATTCAACGAAAGCGCGCTCCGGGATCCGGGCCATCACGCTAAACCGAGGCTATGCGGCAGATGCATTCGCCGAAGCCCCCTGGCTCTTGGGCGGCGTGAAGACCCTCTCCTACGGGATCAACGTGGCAGCCAAACGCGAAGCCACTCGACGCGGAGTTGATGAAGCCATCTTTGTTTCCGCTGATGGGTACCTCCTGGAGGCTCCCACCGCCGGGCTGATCATCGCCACCGACGGCCAGTTGTGGACCACTCCCACCGCAGGCACAGGCATCCTGCGCTCCATCACCGTTGAGGTGATCATGGAGGAGGCGTCAGCACGCGGTATCGACGCCCAAGAGTCGCTCTTCACCCCCGCCGATCTCGCCGGAATCGACGGGTTGTGGACCGCCTCAGCCATTCGCGGAGTACTGCCGGTCCTGTCAGTCGACGGAGTCCCGATCCCCCACGATCCAGCGCTCACCGCGGAACTTGCCGCGAGCGCCGGCTTTTGAACCGAATGTTCACCCAGATCACAAAAACCCAGGCGATTCCGCAACAAACGACCATCTAGGTGAACATTCCGCTCACTGTTGGGGCAAGCTGGGCCCGTGGAGGTCTTGTTGCTGGGTACCGGAGCTGCCGACGGAATCCCCAATGTGTTCTGTGCCTGTGCCACCTGCGCCGATTACCGGTCACGCGGCGAGCTGCGCACACCAACCTCGGTATTAGTTGATCAGCGATTACTCATCGACCCAGGACCAGAAGCTCCTCGCCAGGTATCCCGATTGGGCTACGACCTGACCAATTGCAGCGTGATTCTGGCTAGCCATGCCCACAATGATCATCTCGATGCTTCACTCCTGATGCACCGATCCTGGGTCCGCGACACTCCCCTGACCCTGCTAGGCCCCGCACCAGTCATCACCTGGGCAACACAGTGGCTGAAACCCGACCAAACAGCAGTCACTTTCATCACTCTCACCGCGGGCGCAAAGCTCAGCGTAGATGGGTACCTCATCGAGGCGCTGGCTGCCAACCATTCCGCCTACGGCGAGGCGTTGTGCTACCGACTCAGCCGTGACGGGCACACCATGCTCTATCTCACCGACACCGGTGTGCTCCCCGAACCCAGTCTGAACGCGCTCAGCGGGCAACGGGCCGATCTTGTTCTCCTGGAGGAGACCTTTGGCGGCGCGGAAGGCAAGGGCGACCAGCACCACAATCTGCGCACCTTCGCCGACACTATTGCCGAGTTGCGCCATCGGAACGTCGTGGACGAGTACAGCCACGTTGTTCCCATCCACTTGGGCCATGACAACCCGCCCGGTGCTGAGCTGCAAGCGACAATGGCCGCGATCGGGGCTGAGGTGCTTCCCGATGGGTCGGTGATCCAAACCTGCTCGCCGAAGTCGGCGTCCAGCTGAGTCTTAGAGCGGCAACAAGCGGAAGATCGGCGCCGGGATGTGCTTCAACACCCACATCACCAATTTGAACTGTGCAGGCACCCAGATCAGCTTTTGCCCCTTGCGCGCCGCATCAACAACTTGGGCGGCCAACTCTTCCTTGTTGACAGCCAGCGGAGCTTCCTTCACATGAGCTGACATCCGAGTGCGCACCTGCCCGGGCCGAACCACGAGAACTTTCGGACCGAAGGGGGCCAGTGCCTCACCCAACAGCCGATAGAAGCCATCCAGTCCGGCCTTGTTCGAGCCATAAACAAAGTTCGATCGACGTACCTTCTCACCCGCCACCGAACTCATGGCGATGATCTGCCCGTACCCTTGTGCTTTCATCTTCTGGCCGAGTAAAACGCCGACGCTGACCGCTCCGGTGTAGTTCACATTGCAGGCCAACACCGCTTTGGACTGGTCTTGCCACAGTGCTTCAGCGTCGCCCAGCATGCCGAATGCGACGATCGCAAGATCCACATCGGCGATCTTCCAAGCGTCATCAATCACCTGCGGATGAGTGTCGAATGCGGTGGCATCGAAGTCCACACACACAACATCGCTGGCGCCAGCAGCCTTCAGGAAGGTGACGGTTTCCGACTCAAGCTCGTCACCGGGCTGGACGCCAAGAATGACGCGCAGCGGTCCAGCTCCCAGGTACTGGGACACGATAGCCAAGCCGATTTCCGAGGTGCCGCCCAACAGCAGAATGGTCTGCGGGTTTCCGGTGGCATCGATCACGAGATCTCCTAGTGAGCAGTATGTGGGTGTGAGTACCGAAGTCAGAGCAGTTCGAGGCGGCGTGCCATGTCCGAAGCGAAGACCCCGTCTGGATCAATCCGACGACGGGTGGCGACCCAGGAATCAAGCTCGGGATACATGGCGTGAAAAGTTGCCGCGTCAACCCGGGAATCCTTGGCCGTGTAGAGCCGTCCGCCAAACTCTAGAATCCGTGCATCGAGCCCGCTGAGGAGTTTCTCCAAACCGGCCTTGATCGGGAAGTCCACGCAGACATTCCAACCGGCCATCGGGTAGCTCAAGGGCGCGGCGTTGCCCTCACCAAAGAGCTTGAAGACGTTCAAGAACGAGTAGTGACCCGAAGCTTGGATGTCAGAAATCAATCGCTGAAACTCGTCGACTTCACCGGGCGGGACCACGAACTGGTACTGCAAGAAGCCATGGGATCCGTACGCCCGGTTCCATTCGCTGAACATGTCCAGCGGATGATAGAAGCCGGTGAGCGACTGCACCTTGTTTTGATAGTTGCCGCTCTTGGCGTACCACAGGTTCCCCAGGGTGCTGAAGGTGAACTTGTTGGCCAGGCCGTTGGGGAAGATATCGGGAAGCTCCAGCAATGGCTTGGCGTTGAAAGCCAAAGGGTCCGCGGCCAGTTTCGGCGCATACTCGCGTAGCTGATCGATGGTGGCCAGCGAACCGCGAGAAATGGCGGCCCGGCCCAGTTTCGGCGCCGGGGAAATGGCGTCGAACCAGGCACTGGAATAGTCGTATTCTGCCTCGCTGCCGTCGGAATGGACGGCAATGGTCTCGGCGAGGCTTCGGGTGGTTACTCCGTCGGCGACGAAGTACGCCGACTCGGTTGGCGTCATCTGCAGAGTGGCTCGCAGGATCACCCCGGTGAGCCCAATGCCACCGACAGTGGCCCAGAAGATGCTGGCGTCGGGATCGTCGTCGCTGCCTTCAGGCCGCAAGTTCAAGATGCGCCCGTCGGCCACCAAAAGCTGCATGGACACCACGTGATTGCCGAACGACCCAGCGCTGTGGTGGTTCTTGCCGTGCACATCGTTGGCGATGGCTCCACCCACGGTGACCTGGCGGGTGCCGGGCAGGACCGAGACCCACAGTCCATAGGGCAGCGCGACACGCATCAGGCGATCCAGGCTCACCCCAGCGTCAACATCGACCGTTGCGGTGGCCGGATCGACGCGATGGATCTGGTTAAGGGCCGTCATATCGATGACGATCCCGCCCGCATTCTGGGCGACATCGCCGTAGGAGCGGCCTAGGCCGCGCGCAACGATTCCCCGGTTGCTGCCTGGGGGCAGCTTTGTCGCGGAATCGGCGACACGGGTCACCGCTTTAACGATTAGATCCACGTCAGGCGTGGACAGCAGGTGTGCCGACGTTGGGGCTGTCCGCCCCCAGCCACTCAGGCTGACAGTCGTGGTCGGCAGGTCATCAGTGATCGCAGCGCTCATCGAGATTCAGCCTACCGCGCCGACGAAAGGTTCCACGCCGATGGTGCTTGCGGCTTTAGCATCAGAGTGTGGGCCGAATTCGACCAAAGGCAGACGGGCTTTCCGCCGTACTGTTCGACCTGGATGGGGTCTTGACTCCCACCGCCGAGGTGCATCGCCGCGCCTGGGCGGCGATGTTCAACGCCTACTTCTCTTCGGCGGCGCCCGATCAGGCGCCGTTCACCGACGCGGATTACTACGCCTGGGTGGACGGCAAGCCACGTGCAGACGGCGTTCGGTCCTTTCTGAGCTCCCGCGGAATCGCTTTGCCTGACGGCGATGAGAGCGACTCACCCCAGAAGGAGACTGTCTGCGGCCTGGGCAATCGAAAGAACCAAGCGTTCAATCAGGCTTTGACCAGCCAACCACTTCTGCCCTATCCCGACGCGTTGGCACTTCTTGATCGGCTCGATGGCACCGGTCTGGGCTTGGCCGTTGTGTCGTCTTCTGCCAACGCCGAGGCCGTGCTGACTGCTGCCGGGCTGCGCGCCCGATTCCCGGTGGTGGTGGACGGACGTTGGGCGATGCGCGACGGCCTCGCCGGGAAGCCAGCACCCGATACCTTCCTCAAGGCCGCCGAACTCCTCCACGTGTCTGCTTCGGAAGCGGTGGTGGTTGAAGACGCTCTGAGCGGTGTTGCTGCTGGACGAGCCGGCGGTTTCGGCCTCGTGGTTGGCGTCGACCGCGGGGCAGGCCGTCAGGCTTTGCGCACCGCTGGGGCCGACATCGTGGTCGATCAGCTCACCCAGATCCCCGTACCGGACGGGGCGATGTCATGAGGTCACCGCAAACCGATCCCACGGATCGCAACCGCTTCCCGATCCGGGACTGGGGTATCGCCGAAACCCACTACGACACTGAAGGTTTGGGCGCCCGCGAAACCATTTTCACCGTCGGTAACGGCTACCTGGGTATGCGCGGCAACTACGAGGAAGGCGACGCGGACGCGCACGCCCACGGCACCTTCATCAATGGCTTCCACGAGACGTGGAAGATTCGCCATGCCGAAGAAGCCTTTGGTCTGGCTCGCACTGGCCAGACCATCGTCAACGTGCCCGATGCGAAGACCATTGCGCTGAGCGTCGACGGGGAACAACTGAAATTGAGCGCCGCGAAGCTCGAGATTTTCAATCGCAGCTTGGATTTCCGCGACGGCGTTTTGCACCGCGACATGATTTGGGTGACGTCGACCGGCAAGCGCGTCGCTATCCAGTCCAGCCGGATGGTCTCTTTCACCCGACGGAATCTGGCCGTGATGACCTTCAACGTCACGCTCCTCGATACTGACGCCGAGGTGGTCATCACCTCTGAGGTTCGCAATCGCCAAGATGAGACAGCCGATCCCGACGCCCCCGTCATCGGTTTCGATCCGCGCAAGTCCGCCACTTTCGGCAACCGGGTGTTGCTATCGCAGTTGCAGTTTGAAGAACAGGGTCGAATGAGTTTCGGCTATCGGACCGCCGCCTCCGGACTCACCTTGGCGTTGGCCGTCGACCACGAGCTCTTCACCGAAAACCCGGTGTCGATCGAGTCCCGGATGAACGCAGACCTGGGGCGACGCACCTACCGAGTACATGCCGAGGCCGGAAAGCCGATCTTGGTCGTGAAGTGGGCGGCCTATACCGACGGACCGGCAACCAGCGATGTCGACAACCTGGCCGATTTGGCTCATATGGTGCTCGACGATGCCCAAGTAGTGGGGCGCGAGGTCTTGCTGGACGAACAACGGGGCTGGCTTAGCGACTACTGGGCAACTTCGGATGTGGAGTTACGCGGAAAACCTCGTGGCCTGCAACAGGCCGTGCGTTGGTGCCTTTTCGAACTCGCCCAGGCCACCGGCCGTGCCGACGGGCGTGGAATCGGTGTGAAGGGAGTCAGTGGCGCGGGCTATGAAGGCCACTACTTCTGGGACACCGAGGTCTATTTGGTTCCTTTCCTGGCCCACACCAATCCCTTCCTGGCTCGCCGAGCCTTGCGATTCCGGATCGGGATGCTGGACGCCGCCCGAGCTCGAGCCCGCGCACTCTCCCAGCGCGGTGCCCTGTTCCCCTGGCGCACTATCAATGGCGCGGAAGCGTCGGCCTATTTTGCGGCCGGGACGGCCCAGTACCACATTGATGCCGACATCGCCTTTGCGATGTGTAAGTACGCCGACGTCACTGCTGATCGGAATTTCTTGCTGACCGAAGCGCTTCCGGTCCTTGTGGAGACGGCCAGGTTGTGGGCCGATCTGGGCTTCTTCCGTGGACCGGAACGAAGCTTCCACATTCACTCGGTCACCGGCCCTGATGAGTATTCGGCTGTGGTGAACAACAACTTGTACACCAACCTGATGGCCCGACTGAATCTGATGCGCGCCGCCCAGGCGGTCCTCACTTTGGCCGAAATCGATCCAGGACGTCACGCCGAATTCGTTGCCGAGCTGGGTCTGACCGAGGCTGAGGTCACGTTGTGGCAGGAAGCGGCGACCGCAATGGCGATCCCGTACAACGAGTGGCTGGGGGTTCATCCTCAAGATGAGGACTTCCTCAAGCGCGAGGTGTGGGATCTGGCGAACACTCCGCGCGACAAACTTCCCCTGCTGTTGAACTACCACCCGTTGGTGATCTACCGATTCCAGGTGTTGAAGCAGGCCGACGCCATCCTGGCGCTTTTTCTGGCCGGGGATAACTTCACCGCCGATCAAAAGCGTGCTGACTACGAGTACTACGAGCCCATCACTACCGGGGACTCCACCCTTTCGGCGGTGGTCCAGTCGATCATTGCCGCAGAAGTCGGCTATCAGGATCGGGCCTTGGAGTCCTTCATGGAAGGCGCCTTCGTGGACCTTGCCGATCTGCACCACAACACCTCAGAAGGGGTACACATCGCTTCGGCCGGCGGCGTGTGGAATGCGCTGGTCTATGGCTTTGGTGGGATGCGCGACAACGACGGCGAGATCAGCTTCGATCCCCGCTTGCCCCAAGACTGGAGCTACTTGCGTTTCGGCTTTGCGCTCAAGGGTTCGCGAATCAGCGCCGAACTCACCCCCGACCGTTTGACGTTGACGCTGTTGGAAGGACCCGGCGGGATCGTGACCGTTCGCGGTCAAGAGATTGACGTCTCCGGCCCCGACCAGGTCCTCATTCCGCTCTTCGGCCAGGGACTTCGTCTGCCGACGTTGACCGGCTTCACCCCGCTTGTCCACGGACGCTTGGCTAACAGCGATGAAGTGACCGTGGGGCTGCCTTCCGAACCGGTGGAATAGCGCACTCAACCAAGATTTCGACGACAGCCCCCACCTGTTCGGTTACGGCAGGTCGCCGGGGTCTGCCGTCATCACGTCCTTTAGGTTGAGTGGTCGATGAATGGTTACTTCTTGAGCGAAGCACGGTGAAAGGCGTCATGGATCGTCGAACGTTGTTGAAGTCGGCCGCAGCGTTGGGTTTGGGGGCCACCCTCGCCGGTTCCGCAGCGGCGACGCCCGCCCAGGCGGCATCAGCAAACCCTTTGCGGGTAGCCAAGTATCGGCTGCTGGTTCCCGAGATCTTTGCCTCCCTCCCTGACGCCCCGAGCTACACCCCTGCAGTGGTAATCGGCTCGGGTTTCGGCGGGGCTGTGGCCGCCTTGCGGCTCGCCCAAGCGGGCGTTGCCACGACGGTCTTGGAACGGGGGTCGCGTTGGCCGATCGGAAGCAAGACTCGGTCCGTTTTTGCCAACGACACCATCCCCGACGGGCGAGCCTTCTGGCGGCAGACGAGCTTCACCGGGCTGACCGGCGTCAAGCTCAGCAGCGACTATTTCGGCGGCGTCCTCGACGTGGTGAAACTCAACGGAATCCAGGTTTGGCAAGGGGTGGGCGTCGGCGGTGGATCGCTGGTGTACACCGGCGCGCATCCGATCCCCACTCGCGACTACTTCGAGCATGTCTTTGGACAACTCGCCCCCTACGAGGAAATGGTTCGAACCTGGTTTCCGCGGGTGGCCAGCATGCTGGGCACATCGACGATGCCCGACGATGTGTATCGCTCCAAGCCCTATGCCCACTCCCGGGTATGGGATGAACAAGCCAAAGCGGCCGGGTTCACTTCTTCCAAGATCGAAGGCATCTGGGACTGGGGCATCATGCGCGCCGAGATCGCCGGCAAGGTTCGCCGATCGGCAACGGTGAGTGAGAGCAACTACGGCAACGCGAACGGGGTGAAAAAGGGGCTCGCTTTGAGCTACTTGGCGCAGGCCGAAGCGACGGGCAACGCGAAGATCTACCCGGGCCACGAGGTGCTCGACATTTCCCAGGAACGCTCAGGGCGTTACCTGGTCAGCCTGAAGAAGGTGAGTCCTACCGGTTCTGTATTAGCGACCCGCACGATCAGTTGCGACCACCTATTCCTGGCTGGCGGCTCGCTCAGCACCACCGAACTGTTGATGCGCGCCCGTGCCGCGAAAGAGCTCACCGGGTTGAACGAGCACATCGGGACCGGCTGGGGCACCAATGGGGATGCGGCCATCGTCCGGTCCTGGTCGGGCACCGGTGGGTTGACCCAAGGAGCCGCCTCACGAAGCAAGATCAGCGCCGTCGTCAACGATCTGCCCGTCACCATGGAGAACTGGTTCGTGCCCGGGCTGCCCATGGATCTGGGAATCATCGGCTCGCTAGGGATGTCTTTGGATGACCGTCGGGCCAACTTCGGCCTGAACTCGGCGGGCAAACTCACTCTCACCTGGCCTGCCAACCAGACCGATTCCCTTAACGCACTAGCCAGCTTGAACAGCAAGATTGCCTCGGCGGCCCGCGTCCCTACCGGCGTGTGGCCGTTCGCCAAGAGCGCGAACGATTTCTTCACCGCGCACCCCTTGGGCGGCGCTGTGCTGGGCCGCGCCACGGACCCCTATGGACGTGTTTACGGTCAGCCAGGCCTCTACGTTGTCGATTCGGCGATGATCCCGGGGAATGCGGGAGCGGTGAACCCCGCCATCACCATTGCCGCGCTCGCCGAACGCAATGTGGCCAACATCATCGCCCATTCTGGGTGAACCCGGCACACGTTCGGCATTCCGCCGAGCACCTCGCCTATTCGTCACCCCAAAACTTGCGATCCATCACTTGTCGCACCAACCGGGCGTCACGGAGTTGCTCCTCCACCAGCAGGGACGCTTCGCCTTTCGCATAGCCCATGATTTGGGCTACCGCGGACAGTTCGCGGACGTCGCTGGGCAGGTTGTCTCCAGCCCGACCGCGATGCAGCATCACCGCATTGCGGATCCGACTGGACAACACCCACCCTTCGCGCAGCACTTCGGCGTCCTCGGCGCTCAACAGGCGATCATCGACTCCTGCCTCAAGGGCTGACAGGGTGGTCGTGGTGCGCAGGGCAGGTGCCGCAGCGGCGTGACGAAGCTGGGTGAGCTGAACCACCCATTCGACATCGCTCAAGCCTCCTGGGCCCAGTTTCGTGTTCCGGGCCGCATCACCGCCGCGGGGCGCACGCTCTGCCTCCATCCGGCCCTTCAGCTTGCGGATCTCATGAATCTGGGCAGTGGTCAGCCCGTCAGCGGGGTAACGGATCGGATCGATCACAGCCAGAAGCTCGGCCCCTAGCGGCCGATCCCCGGCTCCAACGGTGGCTCGAAGGAGGGCCTGCGCTTCCCAGGTTGACGACCATCGCTGATAGTAGGCGCGGTAGGACGCCAGGGTTCGCACCACTGCGCCCTGTTTGCCTTCGGGCCGCAGGTCTATGTCGACTTCCAAAGCCGGATCTGGACCGGGCTGAGCGAGCATTGCCCGGAGTCTGCTGATCGCCGTTGTCGCCGCAGAAGTGGCCTGTGGCGACGCACCATCAGCGAGGACGAACATCGCATCGGCGTCGGAGGCATACGACAGCTCTTGCCCCCCCCACCGACCCAGCGCGATGACGGCCAGCGGCGGCAAATTCAACCCGCGAGCAGCCACTTCCCAGGCGGCATCGATGGTGGCAGAAGTGACCGCGCTGAGCGCTGCACCCAAATCGGGCAATTCAATTTCGTCCAACAGATCGGCCATCGCGAGCCGCAGGAGTTCTTTGCGTCGAGATGCCCGGATCGCGGCAATCGCTTCGCCGGCGTCGTCGTGACGACGGGCTGCGGCCCGCATTTCGCCCAATATTTGTTGGGCCTGCCGGGGCCGGATCTCCTCAGGGTCGCTCAACAAAGCGGCGTTCTGTGGCGAACGCATCAACAAGTCGACGGCGTATCGGGAGGAGGACAGGATTCGGGCCAGGTTCTCGGCCATGGCATCCCCGTCGCGCATTGTGCGCAAGTACCAGGGGGTCGCACCGAGGGCTTCGGAAACCTGCCGGAAGGCCAGCAGTCCGTGATCAGGGTTCGGGCCGGCGGTGAACCACCCGAGCATGGCTGGCATCAGCTGACGTTGGATTTCCGCCGAGCGGTTCATTCCTGCGCTCAAAGCTTCGATATGTCGCAGGGCGGCCTTCGGATCGCCGTAGCCCAAGGCACGCAGCCGAGTTTCGGCCTCGTCGCTGGTGAGCCCTACCTCGGAGGAGGGCACCCGGGCCACCGCAGCGAGCACCGGGGAGTAGAACACCCGCTGGTGAAGTCGCTGCACCTTCAATGCCGTGGACCGCCAGGCCGGCAACAACTCCTTGGCGTTGTCCAGTCCCAAAGAGCGCGCCAGCCAGCGTTGATCCTCGGCGTCGGAGGGCACCAGATGGGTGCGACGCAGTCGATACAGCTGCACCCGATGTTCCAGCAGCCGTTCCCAGCGGTAAGCCGAGTCCAGTTCGTGTCCATCGGCGCGCCCAACATAGCCGTGCTCAACCAGGGCGCTGAGTGTTTCAAAGGTGCCTCTGAGCCGCAGCCGCTCGTCAGCTCGTCCGTGAACCAGCTGCAGCAGCTGAACGGTGAACTCCACATCGCGAAGTCCGCCGGCTCCGAGTTTGATTTCGTAGTCAGCTTCCCGGGCCGGGAGCAGCGAGATCACCCGCTTACGCATTGCTTGGGTTTCAGCGACGAACTGATCGTTGTCGGCAACCCGCCACACCATTGGCCACACCATGTCAACGAAATCGGACGCCAACGCCGTATCCCCCGCCATGGGACGCGCTTTGAGCATGGCCTGGAATTCCCAGTTCTTGGCCCACTTCTCGTAGTAGGCCTGGTGTGAGGCCAAGGTACGGACGAGTGGACCCGCTTTGCCTTCAGGCCGCAATGCTGCATCGATGGGCCAAATCGTTCCGGCTGCCGTGTGGGCCGAGCAGATCCGGGCCACAGCACCGGCGAGTTTGGTGGCCACTTGCATCGCGCTTGCCGAATCGCAGGCCTCCTGGCCGGCAGAATCGGTGGCCGGTTCGCCGACATAGAGCACGTCTACATCGCTGATGTAGTTCAGCTCGTTGGCTCCGGTCTTGCCCAGCGCAACAACGCCGAGCCGAACCGTGCCCCATTCGGGCACTTCACCCCGCGCCAGCGCGAGCGCGGCTTCCACCGTGCCGTCGGCCAGATCGGCAAGTTCGCCGGCCACCTCGGGGAGTTCTTTGCGCGGATCGGTCGATGTCAGATCGCGGGCCGCGATACGCAACAGTGCACGTCGATAGGCCCGGCGGAGGTCGTCGGAACGCGCCGGGTCAGCGAGGGGCTGCTCGTCGCCGGGCTCAGCGCCCACGGCTTCGCACAGTTCGGCACGCAACTGGGAGCGGCTACGCCGAGAAATGTCGCCTGCCAAAGGTTCCACCTCGTGCGGATGAGCCACCAAGTGCTGATTGAGGGCGACGCTTCCCCCCAAGACGGCCGCGAGACGCTCAACCAGTCGCGGTTCGTGCGCGAACAGAGCAAAGAGGTCCGGGCGGGCTTGAATCAGCTTGCTCATTCCCGCCAACGCCAGATCCGGATCTGCAGTGGTCTGCAGCTCGACCAGCAAGTTGTCGACCACTTCGCTGTCGGCGATGTCTCGCCATGCTGCCACGACTTCAGCAGCTACCGCAGTGTCGGTGAACCCGAGCCGCGCCAGCCGTCCGGATTGACTGCCCATACGACCCATATCGGCGATGCTAGCGTCTTGGTCGTGGCCAAGAGGGTGACAGACGCTGAACGCAAGCGAGCACGGGCGACCATTGCTGCGCTCGAAGACGACACTGGACCGGCCCCCAATCGCGACGAACTCGCTTCGGCGGTTCGCACGGTCTGCGCAATGCTTGCCCAAAACAATCCTGGCGGCAGCGTTGAGCTGCGCGTTCCCCCTTTCGCTGCGGTACAGCTCGGGATCGGAGAGCGGGGACGACACACCCGCGGGACCCCTCCCAACGTTGTCCAAACTGACGCCATCACGTTGCTGCGACTCGCGGGTGGATCGCTTCATTGGGTGGACGCCCGCGCCGAACATGTGGTGCAGGCTTCCGGAATCCACGCCGACCTGGGATCCGTCCTTCCCCTGCCAGAGTTCCGCTGACAACGTCACACCGTTGCAGTGCTCGGCCTGTGATTGCGCCTCCGGGCAAGAAAATGCGAATCCGTCGAGATGCACCCCTGCAACCTCGACGGATTCGCTCGTCAGCGCGGAATAGTGGAAGTCCGCCCCCCGCAGACATTCCGACGATCCCTTGTGAGACCCGCAGGCCTCAGCCGACCACCCCTATTCAATCGGGTTGTGGCCAACATTGACAGCTGTGCTGACGAAAAATGACAGTCTTTCTGACAAGTTCGTACATCACAGGGCCGGGAGGGAGTGATTCAGCTCCCACTCGGTGACCTCACTCCGGTAGGCCTCATATTCGGCCTTCTTGTTGCGGAGGAAGAACTCGAAGACGTGCTCGCCCAGGGTGTCTGCAACGAGCTGAGAACCCTCCATCAGCTCGATGGCGTTGCCCAGGCTCCGCGGCAGCGGCGCAATCCCGAGACTCTGCCGCTGACGATCGGTCAACGACCACACGTCGTCCTCAGCGCCTTCTGGCAGCTCCAACTCGTTCTCGATTCCGGACAGGCCCGCAGCAAGCACCATGGCGTAGGCCAAGTACGGGTTGGCGGCGGAGTCAATGGAACGCAGCTCCACCCGGGCCGACGCGCCCTTGTTGGGCTTGTACATCGGGACACGGACCAGCGCGGAGCGGTTGTTGCGGCCCCAGCAAATGAAGCTGGGGGCTTCGGCGCCTGCGACGAGGCGTTTGTAGGAGTTCACCCAGGGGTTAGTGACCGCGGTGATCTCCCCCGCATGTTTGAGCAAGCCCGCGATGAACTGCCGTCCAGTCTTGGACAGGTGGAACTCGGCACTGGCGTCGTAGAAGGCGTTCTTGTCGCCTTCGAAAAGCGAGACGTGGGTGTGCATACCCGAGCCTGGCTGGTTGCCCAAGGGTTTCGGCATAAATGAGGCGAAGAGGTTTTGCATCACGGCGACCTCTTTGATCACGACCCGGAAGGTCATGATGGCATCGGCCATGGTGAGCGCATCGGCGTAGCGCAGGTCGATCTCTTGCTGACCGGGTCCGCCCTCGTGGTGGCTGAACTCCACCGAGATGCCCATCTTTTCCAGCAAGGTGATCGCCTGACGCCGGAAGTCAGCTCCCGGCGACGTGGTGGTGTGATCGAAGTATCCCGACTGATCGGCCGGAATCGGGACCTGGCCAGGAACGATGGGCTGTTTGAACAGGTAAAACTCGATCTCGGGATGGGTGTAGTACGTGAAGCCCATATCCGAGGCCTTCTTCAACGTCCGCTTCAACACATAGCGAGGATCGGCGAAGGACGGCGATCCGTCGGGGAGGCGGATGTCGCAGAACATGCGTGCAGTGCCCTGGCTGGAACCGCGCCAGGGAAGCAGCTGGAATGTGGAGGGGTCAGGATGGGCCACCATGTCGGATTCGTAGACACGCGCAAAGCCCTCAATGGCTGAACCATCAAAGCCGATGCCTTCGCTGAAAGCGCCCTCCAACTCCGCAGGGGCGATAGCGACAGACTTCAGAAATCCGAGGACGTCGGTGAACCATAACCGGACGAAACGGATGTCCCGCTCTTCCATAGTGCGAAGCACGAATTCGGTCTGCTTGTCCATACGATCAGTCTGCCCGCGCACGTGTTTCAGTTTGGTTACAACTTGTCCCAAGTTTGCTGATCGGACGGGTAGGACGGCTCCGGATCCGGCTCGAAGTCGTCGCCATCGTCGTCATAGCCAGAATCTCGATCCCATTTTCGGTTTCGGCGTGCCACAAGTTCCAGAGCGTTCGCGGCGTCCGCATATGTCTCGTAGGGTCCCAGGCGATCAATGGCTTTGCACGCCTCATACGGCTCGACCGTGTGGTGTTTGAGGCAGTAGTACCAGGTCTGCTCTGACATGGCCCCTCCTGTGAAGACGCGCCGACAAGCACAACTATGATCGCCCCTGTGGCCCTAGTAAAACCGTTTCCCATTTCACCGCAACGACTGGTTCCTGAGGGCATCCTCCGACCACCCTATGTCGGACAGGACCACCCCGAGCAGTACTTTGGCGAACACGTACAAAGCGCTGAGACAATCGCGAAAATGCGGATCGCCGGACGGATCGCCGCACAGGCTCTTGACGTCGGCGAAGCTCTGCTGGCCCCCGGCGTCACCACCGACGAAATCGACGCAGCTATCCACCAGTTCCTCGTCGACAACAACGCCTATCCCTCAACCTTGGGCTATCGCGGATTCCCCAAGGCGTGCTGCACGTCAGTCAATGAGGTGATCTGCCACGGGATCCCGGACGCCCGCCCTTTGGCCGATGGCGATCTGATCAAGATTGATGTCACGGCCTACGTCGACGGCGTCCACGGCGACAACTGCGCCACCTACGGCGTGGGCGAGCTCGACGAAGACTCACGCCTGCTGATGGAACGGACGAAGGAAGCCATGGAGCGCGGAATCCGCGCCGTGCGCCCAGGTCGCGAAATCAGTGTGATCGGGCGGGTCATCGAGTCTTATGCCAAGCGCTTCGGCTACGGGGTGATCCGGGACTACACCGGCCATGGAGTGCACTCGGCCTTTCACTCTGGCCTCGTCATCCCTCACTACGACAATCCGCTCTACAACGAGGTGATGGAACCGGGCATGACCTTCACCATCGAGCCCATGTTGGCGGCGGGCAACTACCACTCACACGTCTGGGACGACGGCTGGACGGTCGTCACCAACGACGCCAGCCGAGTTGCACAATGGGAATCCACCTTGGTAGTCACCGATGACGGCGCAGAGGTGCTGACGGTCCGTTAAGGCCAGGACCCGGCATCCGCCCCGCTGCCCCGCCGTTGACGCGACGCTCAGTCTCCGTTGACGAGGTCACGGAGCCGAGTCGCTGGCCGGAAGGCGACAGCGCGGCGCGCAGGCACGGTGAGTTCCGCCCCGGTTTGCGGGTTGCGTCCAGAGCGGGCAGATCGGTGGCGGATCTCGAAGGTGCCGAAGCCGGCCAGCGATACACGGTCGCCGGCAATAAGCTCAGCACCAATAGCTTCCAGCACCGCTTTGGTGGCTTCACCAGCTGCCGACTGGGACAAACCGGTTTGCGCGGCAACTTTTGCGGACAGTTGGGTGGAGTTCATGTCGTTTCCTGTTCTTTGAAAATCGTTGGACGTGTGTGCAGAACGGTGAGGCGAGTGGGTACGGCCCTCACGCCCCCTCTTTCATGAGGTAGGGCACCGGGCCGAGCCAAGGCTCCATACCGTCGGTTTCCACCTCCCAATAAGGACCGCGCTCAGCAAGTTCCTGGTCTGTGAGAAGGCAATCGTTGAATGCGGCGAGCAGCGCGTCCCTGCCTGCATCGGCGCCGACTACGGTGATGCGCGTCAGCGGGCCTTCGCCCTGCCATTCGTCGGCAACGCCGATGCTGACCATGCCCCCGGCGCCATCCCATTGAAGGATTTGTCCGGGCCGGCTCGGTAGCCAGAAACAGCCCCGCGAACGCCGACGGCCCCGGCCCAAATCTTCAACCCGTTCTCGTAGTCGCCCGGGATGGAAGGGACGATCCGACTGGAGGTCCACCATCCATGCCGAATTGCGGGCCGAATCGGCAAAAGGCCCCCGACGGACGACCTGTACCCAGCCTTCACTTGTTTCGTGTCGATGAAAGTCAGAAAGCAGCAACCGGGAGTTGAGCTGGGAACCAGCGGTCAGCACGGCTGCACCCGGTCTAGCGATCAAGGTGAGCAGGTCGTGGCCCTCTTGGCTCAGGTCTTCGCTGACAACGAGGTCGGCATATTCCACCAGCGCCGACATCGTTTCGGCGACTCCACGCTCGTCGTCGTCGCGAACCGGTAGGCCCCTTTCGATGAGTAGGTCATCCCCGATCACGTCATCGACAACCCGCTGCGGATCGAGTGCGGCGATCACCGCAGAGACCCGCAGAAGATCCGAATTCTCCGGCGAGACAACGATGGCCCGGCAGATCTGTGCGGCGTCCACGGCGGGCGGCAGTTGCGCGATGAGCGCCTCCCAGCTGCCCAGTTTCGCGAGGCGCGCCAGGGTGGGCACGAGGTCTTCTCGAATGGCGCAACTCACGCAGGTATGGGACACACTCAGTTCGCGTCGCTCGATCAACCCCCGGCGGTCGCTCACGGTGCGAGTCAGGATCTCCCGGTCTATGTCAACGTCGTGCCGGACCACAACGGCGTTGGGAAGATCCCACTGGGTGGAGACCGTGATGGCGGCCATGGCCGCATGATCGATACCGCTAATCAGGATCACGGGGGTGGGGTCAGCTGTGTTCTGCGTGAATCGCTTCATCCTTGGTGAGCTTTCGGTCAGGGCGTCGTGTGCCTGGTACCCTAGTTGATAATCGTTCTCATTTCCAACAAGGAGTCCGCAGCATGGCGCGCACCTGCCAGGTCACCGACACTCACGTCGGATTCGGCAACCATGTCTCCCATTCACATCGTCGAACCCACCGACGCTTCGAGGCCAACGTCCAATCCAAGCGCTACTGGGTCCCGAGCCTGGGACGGCACGTGCATCTGCGCGTCACCCCACGCGCAATCCGGACCATTGACCGCCACGGCATCGACGCCGTGGTCGAGCGCATGATTCACCAAGGAAAGAAGCTGCCGTGACAAAAGCACACAAGGACCTTCGCCCGGTTGTGAAACTGCGGTCCTCCGCGGACACCGGATACACCTACGTCACTCGCAAGAACCGTCGCAACAGCCCCGACCGAATGATCCTCAAAAAGTACGACCCGGTCGTGCGACGACACGTCGACTTCAAGGAATCACGCTGATGGCCAAGAAATCGAAGATCGTCGCCAACCAGCGGCGTCGACGCGTCGTGGCGCACTACGCCCAGCTCCGAACCGAACTCAAAGAAAGCGCCCGAATCTCCCCCACCGTCGATGAACGCAACGCTGCTCGGATCGCACTGGCCAAACTCCCGCGCGATGCGAGCCCCATTCGCATCCGCAATCGTGATGCGGTCGACGGACGCCCGCGCGGATACCTGCGCATGGTCGGCGTCTCGCGCGTCAGATTTCGAGCCATGGCTCACCGCGGGGAATTGCCCGGCGTCGTCAAGTCCTCCTGGTAGCAGGCCTCACACCAAACCCGACCCCATCACCCCAACAAGGGATGGCAATGCCCGTTCGATTGGCCCTATCATCTGAATAGCTATTCAGATGAAGGATTGGACTGTGGGAGCCGTAGAGAGTCTGGACGGATGCGTCACCGCCTGCGTCCACCCCGAAAAAGTGCAGATGGTCAGCCAAAATGCACCTGACAGCGCGGAGATTGTCCGGGTCGCCGAGGTGTTCAAGCTTCTTGGAGATCCCACCCGGGCCCGCCTGCTGTACGCCCTCTTGGAAGCGGGAGAGTTGTGCGTGTGTGATCTCGCTGCAGCAACATCGACCTCCGAGACGACCGTGTCGCAAGCACTCAGGCTGTTGCGAGCGTCGGGAGTCGTCACGGGCCGTCGCGACGGACGCAATGTGTTCTACCGATTGTGCGACGCCCACGTCCGGATGCTGCTCGACGTCACGCGCGAACACATCACCCACGTCGGGCATGCCCAGTGAGCCATTCGCACAGCCACGCCAGCGCTGCGGGCCGTCACCGCTGGCGCCTGACCGCCGCCTTCGTCCTCATCGCCACATTCTTCATAGTTGAACTGCTAGCCGCCCTGTGGTCGCACTCACTGGCGCTGATGTCTGATGCAGGCCACATGGCCGCCGACGTGGTCACCCTGGGAGCCGCACTGATCGCCACCCGGATTGCCAGCCGTCCCGACACCACAGGTCGGCGAACCTTTGGTTCCTATCGGGCCGAAGTATTTGCTTCGGGTCTGGCTGTGTTGGTGATGCTCGCCGTCGGCACGTACATCGCAGTCGAGGCCATCGGACGAATCGGAACCACGCCAGAATTGGCCTCGAGAACGATGCTCGTCGTCGGAATCGTGGGTCTGCTCATCAACATCATCGGCCTCGTGCTCTTGCGTGACGGCGCTGCAGAAAGCCTCAACGTCAAGGGTGCCTATCTGGAGGTCGTTGCCGACACGGCAGGTTCGATCGGGGTGATCCTCGCGGCGGCGATGGTTGCCTGGACGGGCAATGCTTGGTGGGACACCGGTATTGCCCTCGCCATCGCCGCTTTCGTCGTGGTTCGGGCAGTGATTCTCGGCAGGGAGGTTTTGGCCGTCCTAGGGCAACATGCTCCAGCCGGCATTGAACCCGCTCGCGTCGTCGATGCCCTCCTCGACGTCGATGGTGTCGCCGATGTCCACGATCTTCATGTGTGGCGGCTCACCTCCGGGATGGACGTCGCAACAGCACACCTGGTCACCAACCCGGCTGCACCCGCACATGCGGTGCTTGACGCGGCCAGCGACGTTCTGCGTGAACGATTCTCCATCGCGCACGCCACGCTGCAGCTGGAGACCAGTGGTGCCCGCGCGTGCCAAGGTGCCGATTGGTGAGGCCAAGCCCCGATGGAATGAGGGGACGAGCCGGTCTGTAAGCCGGATCCTGTGCCCCAAAAGGGGCGGTGATCATCCATCTGTGACGACTGTTGCCAGCCGCCTCCGCCTTGCGGCGTGCAACCTACCCGAACACCTCGCACGAGCAGCGCTCAAACGGTGTCCGCGGGCCCCGATCCGAAAACCGGAACCCTTCTTGGTCTTGCTCCAGGTGGGGTTTACCTTGCCGCTCCAGTCACCTGGAGTGCGGTGGTCTCTTACACCGCCGTTTCACCCTTACCTCGCTTACGCGAGGCGGTCTGTTTTCTGTGGCACTGTCCCGCGGGTCACCCCGGGTGGGCGTTACCCACCACCTTGCTCTTCGGAGTCCGGACTTTCCTCTGCATACGCAGCGATCACCCGACCGACTCGTCCACCGCCAAGCCTAGCGAAATAGCCGAAACACGCTAATCTTGCCCCCGTGATGCTCATAGCAATCGTGCTGGCCTTCGGATTGTTTTTTCTGGCCGGCCTTTCTTGGACGATCCGCAAGCTGGTGCAGGCTGACAACCTGCCGTTTGAAACCCGCTACGGCGTGCGCACGGCGAAGACCACCGCGTCGGAAGATGCGTGGTCCGCTGGACACCGGGCAGCGCTTCCCCTGATCAGCACGACCGCCGTGTTGAGCACGCTCGGAGGCGCTTCGATCCTGCTGACCTCATGGTTCATTAGGCCAACCGATTCAGCAATCTGGACGCTCCTGCTGGTTGCACTCATCTCCTATGTGGTGACCGCAGCAGCACTCGGTGGCGCTTTCTACCTGGCCAATTCCGCCGCAGCATCGCTCGGCGAACCGGACCAGGCGCCCGTGGCTAAGGAATCCTCCGCCACGGCCTCAGCCTGACGTTGCGAAGCCGCCACGGGGGAGCATTCGGTCTTCCCCCCGTCGGCGGACGTCGTGCGTTAGCGCCTAGCCGCACCTCGCGCTAGCGAGTGACTCGGACCAAGATCCGTTCACACTCTTCACAACGCAAGACTTCATCCTCGGCTGCAGCCGTGTACTCGGCCAATGCGGCCGCGGTGGCCTCCAACTGACACCCCGCACAGCGACGTCCCGTCAGCGCAACGGCGGCCAATCCACCGTTCTTGCCCAGAATGCGGGTGTAGAGGGCGACGAGATCGGCGGGCAGTTCGTCCACAATCTGCTGACGGATTTCCTTGTGAGTCTGTATCTCGGCGTCAAATCCACGGAGCTGCTCGTCACGTGAGGCCATCACCGATCGCACAGAGTTCTCCAGCTCGGTGAGTTCTTCGGCCAGACGCGCCTGTTCAGACGTCGTCGTTTCGAGATTCTCCATTGCTTCGAGCTCGGCATCTTCCAGATCCGAGATGCGCTTCTCCAGGTGTTCGATCTCGTCGTTCAGCGCAGCCATGCCGCGCGGGTCAACCACTACCCCATCATCGCGACGTTTGATATCTCGGGCCAGCCGCTCACGCACAGGAACCAAATCTGTTTCGGCCTTTTCAACCTCGATCTGGAAGTCGCTGACTTTCGTCTGAGTCTCTACCAGCGAGGCCGCCAGCGATAGCCGCTTTTGCTTGCCCTCGACGATGACCCCATGTTCGGGCAAGGCGACCTTACGATGCTCAAGTTGAGCGATCGCCGTGTCCTCGGCCTGTAGGTCGAGGAGCCTGATCTGTGCCGACGCGGCAGCCTTCATATTGGGCCTCCTGAAGTTGTGACCCCTGACTCTACTGGGCCAACGGCCCCATCCGAGACTCTGCCCTCGGGATAGCATCTGATCCATGAGCAGTGATCAACCCACAGAGCTTCCCAACCGGCAAAGTGCATTCTCAGAAGCTTTCGTCGCTTTCATTCCTCAGCAGTGGGCGCCGTATCCCGAGCAGCTACCTACACCGCTTCCCGCTTCCCAACCCGCGGCGCTGCGCCGGGCCCAGATCTCTGCGCGCTTTCCGACATCCCGGCTGATCATCCCGGCCGGTGGGCTCAAGGTCCGTGCCAACGACACCGACTACCGCTTCCGCCCAGACACCGCCTTTGCCTGGCTGACGGGTTTGGGCGGTGACCGCGAACCGGATTCGGTCTTGGTGATCGAACCCGGCGGCGACTCCACTTTGTATTTCACACCGCGGGCGGCTCGCACGGACCCTGAGTTCTATGCCGACTCCCGCTATGGCGAAATGTGGGTGGGGACTCGCGAGTCCTTGGCCGAGATGAGCGCCTTGACGGGCCTGACCTGCGCCCCGATCGCCGCTTTTCCGGCAGCGATGTCTGCGCAGCTGGACCGCACTGAGGTTCGCATTCTGCGCAGCACGGACGAACGGATCACGCTGTCTTTGGATGCGCTGCGCATTCAGGCCGGATGCGATAACCAGACCGCCGTCGCGGCCGATGACGAGTTGGAAATCGTGCTTTCTGAAGCACGCCTCGTCAAAGACGCCTTTGAAATCGAGCAACTGCGCCAGGCATGCGCCGATACCGCCGTCGCCTTCGAAGCCGTCGTCGCCGAATTGCCCACGGCGATCGAACAGGGACGCGGTGAGCGTTGGGTTGAAGGGGTTTTCGCCCTGCACGCAAGGCATCGCGGCAACGCCGTCGGTTACGACACCATCGCTGCCTCAGGCGATCACGCCAACACGCTGCATTGGATCAACAACGACGGCGACCTGCACCCTGGTGAGCTTCTGCTGCTCGACGCCGGCATCGAAGTCGAGTCGCTTTACACCGCAGACATCACTCGAACCCTGCCCATCTCTGGGACTTTCTCGCCGGCCCAACGCCAGGTCTACACCGCCGTCTTGGAGGCCCAAGCGGCTGGTTTTGCCGCGGCAAAACCAGGAAACCGATTCTCGGATGTACACGCCGCAGCGATCGAGGTTGTTGCCCGCTACTTGGAGGAATGGGGCCTTCTCCCGGTCAGCGCCAGCGAGTCGTTGAACCCCGAAACGGGCGGCCACCACCGGCGATGGATGGTGCACGGGACGTCACACCATCTGGGTTTGGATGTGCACGACTGCGCCCAGGCCCGGCGCGAAAACTATCGCGACGCCGTCCTCGAACCGGGAATGGTTTTCACCGTCGAACCAGGCATCTATTTCAAATCGACCGATCTGCTCGTGCC
>CAYWIN010000003.1:0-26622 GCA_964458365.1 uncultured Propionibacteriaceae bacterium | reverse complement strand
GGCCTGGGTAATCCCACCGGCTTCACCGGCAACCACATCGGTGTTGCGCAAGGCATCCAGGAGCTTGGTCTTGCCATGGTCAACGTGACCCATCACGGTGACGACCGGCGGACGAACCACCAGGTCCTCCTCGTCGCCAAGATCTTCACCGAATTCGATGTCGAAGCTCTCCAAGAGTTCGCGGTCTTCGTCTTCTGGAGAGATGACCTCGATCTTGTAGTTCAGCTCGGCACCCAACACCTCCAAGGTGTCATCGGCAACAGATTGAGTGGCATTGACCATTTCGCCCAGATGGAAAAGCACCTGCACTAAGGACGCCGGCTCAACACCGATCTTCTCGGCCAAATCGGTCAACGACGAGCCGCGACGCAGGCGGACAGTCTGTCCATCACCTTGGCGGACGCGCACGCCACCAATCGCGGGCGCTTCCATCTGGTCGAATTCTTGACGACGCTGCTTCTTCGACTTACGCCCGCGCTTCGCCGGGCCCCCCGGACGTCCGAAGGCGCCTTGGGTACCCGATCCACCGCGGCCACCACGACCACCACGACCGCCGCCCGCAGGCGGGCCGCCGACACCACCGCGACCTGGGCCACCGCCGGGGCGTCCACGTCCACCCGTGTTCGAACCAGGACGTCCGCCCTGGCCACCACGAGCTGGAGCGCCCAGACCATTGCCATTGGACTTCGGCATCATGGCCGGGTTCGGACGCGGCATCCCTGGGGCACCGCCACCAGGACGGGGCCCCCGATCAGGACGCGGACCGCGCTCGGCCGAGCTGCGTTCGCCTCGCTGTCCGCCTTCGGGACGCGGACGCTGAACGCCCATTCCCTGGCGGGAAGCAAAGGGGTTGTTGCCTGGACGCGGGGCGCCAGGCCGACGGGAGTTGGAACCCGGCAAGCCGCCGGTGCCACCAGGACGGGGGCCGGGGCGAGGCCGAGGAACTGCGGGGCCCGGTGCAGGACGCGGCGCAGGCGCCGGGGTGGGCGCTGCCTCTCGCGGCTTTGCTGGCGGTGCAGGCTTCTCCGATGGTGCTGGAGCCGCTGGTTTGGTTTCAGCCCTCGCAGCAGGTTTGGGTTTGGCTCCCGAAGGTGCGGGCTTGGCCGCAGGTTTGGCCGGTGTAGCAGCTTCGGCCTTCTTCTCTTTGGCCGGAGCCTTCGGTGCAGGCTTCGCCTCAGGCTTTGCCTCAGGCTTATCCGCTGATTGTTCAGCGGCAGCTTTTTCACGCAGCTTGCGCACGACAGGTGCCTCAATCGTTGAGGACGCCGAGCGCACGAACTCACCCATATCGTTCAGGGTCTGCAGGAGTTCCTTGCTTTCGAATCCGAGCTCTTTAGCAAGCTCGTAGACGCGGACCTTAGCCACTACTCTCCTTAAGGTCCACGCAGGCGCGATGGACCAGCTAGTTTTGTTTGCTCATTTCGAGATACTCATCGAGTGGTCATGAGCGTTAGCCCACTTTCTGGTTGTGTTCGCCACGGATCGGCGGACGCGCGGGCAGCAGTTTATCCCTTTTTGCGGGTAAACCCTCAATCGGCTCTCGTCGCTTGCTCTTCAGCAAAGGTCTCGTTCAGGGCAGCCGGATCGACGGTGCGTCGCAGCGCGCGGCCAATGGTCTTGGCCAGTCCTGGGCGATCCAGGCATTGGGGGTGGAGATAGCAGCCTCGGCCCGGCAGTATCGCCGCCCGATCGAGAACGACTTTGTTGGTTTGCGGATCGAACACCAATCGGATGAGTTCGGGCTTTGCCGCGCGCTGCCGGCAGGCCAGACAGGTCCGAAGGGGTTCCACAACGCCGCAGTCTAAACCGCCGCACACACAGCTCACACTGGGGAGATGCTGAGGCCGGGCACAGGCCTACAGGTTTGGCTGGATGTCGTCGAATCCAGCAAGGAGTGTCATGAACAGCAAGCAGCGCATCGGTTTGGCGATTGGCGGCGGAGTCGTTGCCGTGGCTGCCGCGATCGGCGTTGGGTCTGCAGCGTCCGGCCTGGGCAGCACGAGTTCGTGGAATTTTCCAGGCTACGGACAGGGCGCACCGGCCAACCAACGCGGTGCCGACGGGAGCAAGATGGACACCACGGCGATGGCGCAGGCGTTGGCTTCCAAACTTGGAGTCAGTGAATCCGCCATGCAGACGGCACTCGACAATGCGATGGCGGCGAATCGTCCGCAAGATGGCCCGAACGGCAGCGGCCCGGGGATTGCACCAACTGCCGAGTCCGATCCAGCCACGAGTTCTCAACACTCCGCGATGTTGGCGGCGATATCTCGATCGATCGCCACCGAACTCAAGCTGGATCAGAGCAAGGTGTTGTCCGCACTCACCGACGTGTGGACCGCCCACGACCCGGGGATGGGATCCTCTCCCACCTCAAGGCCTGGGTCGTAACGAACTATTCGGCGGTGTCTGGCCGAATGTCGATCCGCCAACCGGTCAGTCTGGCCGCCAGTCGGGCGTTCTGACCCTCGCGTCCGATGGCCAGGCTGAGTTGATAGTCGGGGACGATCACACGTGCTGCCCTGGCCGCTGGGTCGACGACCGTGACCGACGAGACTTTGGCGGGACTGAGTGCCTGCGCCACGAAGACCGCAGGGTCCTCGGAGTAGTCGATGATGTCGATCTTCTCTTCTTCAAGTTCATGCATGACCGCCCGAACCCGCTGCCCCATCGGACCGATGCACGCACCCTTGGCCGACACGTCTGGGTTGTGGCTCACCACCGCGATCTTGGTGCGATGACCGGCCTCGCGGGCCAGGGCCATGATTTCGACGGTGCCCTGCTCAATCTCGGGTACTTCCAGGGCAAACAATTTCGCCACCAGGTTGGGATGGGTGCGCGACACGACGACTTGTGGTCCCCGAAGTTCACGTCGCACGCTCACCACGAAGACCCGCAAGCGACGTCCGTGGGAGTAGTCCTCCCCCGGCACCTGTTCGGCCGCCGGCATGATCGCTTCGATCGTGCCCAGGTCGACGCGCACAACCCGCGGATCGCGCGACTGCTGAACAACCCCCAGCAGGATGTCCCCTTCGGAACCGGCAAAGTGCCCAAACTTCTGCTCGTCTTCGGCTTCGCGAATCCGCTGGGTGATCACCTGCCGGGCGGTCGTTGCCGCCACTCGTCCAAAATCGGCCGGGGTGTGATCGTATTCGCCAATCGAGTTCCCGTCTTCGTCCAGTTCCGGGGCAAGCACCCGGACCTTGCCGCTGCGGCGGTCGATCTCTACCCGGGCGCCGTCGATAGCGCCGGGTGTCTTGGCGTAGGCGTTGAGTAGTGCCTCACTGAGGGTTTCGAGCAGCACCTCCATGCTGATCTCCTTGTCGCGCTCCAATGCTTTGAGCGCACTCAAATCAACATCCATCTCAGGCCTCCTCTTCCTCATCATCGGACGCCGACAGCGACCTGTTCATCTCGATTTGCACCACGGCTTTCGCGATGTCAGCTAGGGGTACGACGCGAACGTCAGTACCGACGGTTAGTTCGACGCCGTCGTCGCTCACGCCAACGATTCGGCCGCTGAATTCGGTTTCGGCCACAGTGATAACGACCAGGCGCCCGCGATTGCGCCGAAAATGCTTCGCATCGGTGAGGGGACGGGTCACGCCGCGCGACGATACTTCCAAGGTGTAGGGATGCCCCCGAGAGATGTCGTCGGCGTCCAGCGTCTCCGAAATGGCTCGGGTTGCCGCGTCGATTTGGTCCAGGGATGGGCCGCGGCCCGCCGGGCCTTCGCCATCAAGGAAGATGCGCACGGCTGAACGTTTTCCTGCCGAGGCAACCTCAACTCGATCAATCTCGAGGTCGAGGGCGGCCAGCACTGGCTCCAGCAGCGGGGTGATGTCAGTGACGTTCATCTGTGCCTCGATCCGGTTGTGTCGTGCGGTTGTTTGCGGCGCCTGGCCAGCGGGTTTGCCTGACGCTTTCGGCCTATCCTAAACGTCAGCGTCGGTCTGTTAACTCGAAACCATCGCGACAAGGCGGTCCACGGCCTCAGCGACCGGCACCTCGATCCGTTCGCCGCTGGCTCGTACCCGGATTTCGACCAGGCCATCGGCCAGACCTCGACCAACGACAACCGCCCACGGCATACCCATCACTTCGGCATCGGTGAATTTGACGCCGGGGCTGGCTTTGCGGTCATCGAGCAGCACGTTCAGGCCGGCGAGGTCGAGTTCCATGGCGAGTTTTTCCGCAGCGCCGGCGATGTCTTCGCCTTTGCCGGTGGCCAAGACTTGGACGTCGTAGGGGGCCAGCTCTCGCGGCCAGTTCAGACCGCGCTCGTCGCAGGTGCCTTCAGCGACTGCCGCGACGGCACGTGAAACCCCCACGCCATAGGACCCCATGGTGACGGTGACGAGTTTGCCGTTCTCGTCGAGAACCTTGAGGCCCAGCGCGTCGGCATATTTGCGTCCCAGCTGGAAAATGTGTCCCATTTCGATGCCGCGGGCCAAGGTAAGCGGACCCGAGCCGTCCGGCGCCGGGTCACCTTCACGCACTTCGGCCACATCGATCAGGCCATCGGAGGTGAAGTCCCGCCCGGCCACCACGTCGGCCAGGTGCACGTTCTCAACATTGGCGCCAGTGATCCAGGCTGTTCCGTCTACCACCCGGGGGTCGGTGAGGTATCGAACGGCGACAGTGCCTTGCTCGCCAAGGTGCTGAACCGGACGCCCGTCGACGAGACTCACCGGACCGATGTAGCCCTTCACCAGACCCGGATGGGTCGCGAAGACCTCATCGGTCGCAGGAACAGCCTCCGCAGGAGAGATCGCCGCCTCAAGGCGTTTCAGATCGACGTCGCGATCACCGGGCAGACCGACGATCAACGTTTCGGTCTTCTGGTCTGGATAGGTGAGTGTGAAAACCACATTTTTCAATGTGTCGGCGGCAGTCCACGGCCGATCTGCCCTCGGATACTTCTCATTTGCCGCGTCGACCAGTTCCATGATCGTGCCGGTGTGAGGGGTGTCCAGCGGGTACGCCGGACCGCTGAGGGAAGGATCGACAGCGGGCGGGGCCACCGTCTGAACGGCTTCTACATTGGCCGCATAGCCGCCAGGAGAACGGACGAAGGTATCTTCGCCGGTCGGGGAAACCGCGAGGAACTCTTCGCTGGCTGAGCCCCCCATCGCCCCGGAGGTGGCCTTGACGATCACGTAGTCAAAGCCGAGACGGTCAAAGATGCGGATGTAGGCCTCACGGTGGGTCGCATAGGAGGCTTCCAAGCCAGCGTCGTCCACGTCAAAGGAGTAGGAGTCCTTCATGATGAACTCGCGCCCCCGCAACAGACCTGCCCGGGGTCGGGCTTCATCGCGGTATTTGATCTGAATTTGGTACAGCGCAAGCGGGAGGTCCTTGTACGAGGAGTACAGGTCCTTCACCAGGAGGGTGAACATCTCCTCATGTGTCGGTCCCAGGAGGTATTCGGCGCCTTTGCGGTCGCTCAGACGGAAAAGGTTCGGCCCATAGTCGGTCCAGCGTCCGCTGACCTCATATGGCTCTTTGGGGAGGAGCCCGGGGAAACGCACCTCTTGCGCACCGATCGCGTCCATCTCCTCACGCACGATCCGCTCGACGTTGGCCAGTACGCGAAGTCCCAGGGGCAGCCAGGAGTAGATGCCGGGTGCGGCGCGGCGAATGTAGCCGGCACGAACCAGCCAGCGATGGCTAGGGACCTCCGCATCGGCGGGGTCTTCTCGCAGGGTACGCACGAACAGCTTGGACAGTCGGGTGATCACGCCCGCGATCATAGCTGGCGGGGAGGGCTTCAGAATTGGGACAGCTGACCGGCAGGGCTGCTTTGGTGCGACTATACGGTTTCGTCACTGGACCAACACGTATTCGAAGGAGTCATACAGTGTCCATCGTGCAAAACCGCCGGGTGAAGGCGTCCCTGGCCGCAATAACTATTTCCGCTTTGGCGCTGACTTTCAGTGCTTGTGGATCCGACTCACTGTCCCAACCGAATACCAGCTCTGCCGTAGCCGTCACCGCCAATCCGGCCCTGAATGCCATGCTGCCCGACAAGATCAAGAAGGCCGGCATCATCCAGGTTGGGGTGGATGCAAGCTACAAACCCAATGAGTACCTCAACGGCACCACCGTGGTGGGCTGGGACGTCGAGCTCTTCGACGCCGTCGCCGCCAAGCTGGGCGTGAAGACCAAATGGAACCCCGGCTACTTCGACACCATGCTGGCCAACGTCCAGGGCGGCAAGTACGACATCGGCGTTTCTTCCTTCACAATCAGCCCCGAGCGGCTCAAGAAGAACACCATGGTTTCGTATGCCAATGTCGGCACCTGGTGGCTAACACTGGCCGGCAACCCGAAGGCGGTCAACAAAGACAACCCCTGTGGCAAGACCGTGGCGGTGCAGAAAGGAACCGTTCAGGACGACGAGCTCGCTTCGATCAATGCCGGCAAGTGCGCCAGCAACCCGGTGAAGGTTCTGCCGTACAGCGGCCAGGACGAAGTCACCAATGCGGTCTACATCGGTAAGGCCGACGCCATGCTCGCCGACTACCCGGTGATTCAGAGCGCGGTCACGACCTCACAGGGCAAGATGGCGCCGCTGGGCGAGGAATACGGTAGGGCCTACTACGGCTACGTGCTCACTCCAAACAACCAGCAGTTCGCCAAGGCTATCGCCGCAGCGTTGACGGAGTTGAAGAAGGAAGGTGTCTACGGTCAGATCATGACCAAGTACGGCATCCAGAGCGACGAGATCTCTGAATTCCAGGTCAACCCGAAGCAATGAGTTTTTCGCAACCGGAGGCGCCCGGGACCATTGACGCGGTCCCGGTGCGCCACCCTGGACGCACTGTTGCAGCCATCATCGTGGCCATCATCACCGCGATGTTGATTCACCAACTGTTCGTCAACCCAGCTTTCGACTGGCCCTTCACCTTTGCTGCCATGTCACAAAAGCCCGTGCTGATCGGCTTCCTCACCGGCACTTTGGCTGTCACGGCTGGATCGATGGTTTTCGGCATCGGCCTGGGGGTTCTTCTGGCCGTCATGCGCATGTCGGCCAACTTCGTGCTGCGCTGGGTGTCCGGGGTTTACATCTGGTTCTTTCGCGCCATCCCGCGGTATGTCTTGCTTGCTGTCCTGGGAGCGGCCGGGGCTTTCTTCCCCGCTGGGTTGATCATTCTCGGCGTGCCCTACGACCAGCAAATCCTTGGCATGTTTGGCATCGATGGCACGATGCGCATCGGCACTTTGGATGCCAACACCTTGTTCAGTTCCTACACCGGAGCTGTCCTCGGACTGGGCTTGTCCGAGGCGGCCTACATGGCCGAGATCGCCCGTTCTGGAATCAGCAGCGTCGACAAAGGACAGGCCGAAGCTGCCACGGCCTTGGGCATGGACAAATCTCAGACAATGCGGCGAATTGTGTTGCCACAGGCCATGCGGGTGATCATCCCGCCAACCGGAAACGAAACGATCGCCATGTTCAAGGACACCTCCTTGCTCAGCGCGTTACCGCTCACCGGCGAAATGTACTTTCAGCTACATGCCATCGGAACGACCTACTACCAACTGATGCCGGTATTGATTGCAGCAACCATCTACTACTTGGCGACCGCCTCCGTCCTGGGTATCGGCCAGAAGTGGCTAGAACGCCACTATGGGCGCGGCCATGATGGTCGGCTTTCGCCGCAGGCCAAGGCGTCCGCTGCTGCGGAGTCGTTAGCCTTCTCGGGGAGCGACCACTGATGACGCGCGAAGATGACGCCAATGTGGTGGTGAAAGCCCGCAACGTCCACAAGTCCTTTGGTTCCCTCGATGTTCTCGAAGGTGTCAACCTGACCGTTCACCGTGGCGAAGTGGTGGTGCTGCTCGGCCCTTCTGGGTCGGGAAAGACCACCCTCCTGCGCCTGATCAACCAGATGGAGACGCTCACCGGCGGCCGAATCTGGGTCAACGACGAGCTGATCGGCTTTGAGGAGCGAGGCGACAAGCTCTACGTGCGCACGGACAAGGACATCGCCCGGCAGCGTTCCTATATCGGCATGGTGTTCCAGCGTTTCAACCTTTTTCCCCACAAGACGGTCCTGGAGAACCTCACCGAGGCGCAGCTCGTTGTCGCCAAGAAGCCGAAAGCGGCCGCGATTGACCGAGCCCGAGACCTGCTCAATCAAGTCGGCCTGTCCGACAAGGAGAACTCCTACCCCGCCCAGTTGTCGGGCGGCCAGCAGCAGCGTGTCGCGATTGCGCGTGCGTTGGCGATGGACCCGGAGTTGATGCTCTTCGACGAGCCCACCTCAGCCCTCGACCCCGAACTCGTCGGCGAGGTACTCACGGTGATGAAGACGTTGGCCTCAGAGGGCGTCACCATGATCGTGGTCACCCACGAGATGTCGTTTGCTCGTGAAGTCGCCGACTGGGTGGTCTTCATGGACGGCGGTGTCGTCGTCGAAGAAGGACCACCCAGCCAGGTTATTGAGCATCCCAGCCATCAGCGAACTCAGTCCTTCCTGAATCGGGTGCTCAACCCGACTCATCAGGATCTGTCCGAGAAATAGCTTCAGGCGCTGGCCTCTTCAGCCTCGTTGAGCTTGAGGTGGATGACGCCGTAGTCGTAGGCGCGCCGTCGGTAAACCGCGCTCGGCGCCCCAGTCTCGGCGTCCACGTAGATGAAGAAGTCATGGCCGACCAGCTCCATCTCATCCAGCGCCTGAGCCAAGGTCAATGGCACGGCAGCAAAGTGCTTTTCGCGCACTACCAGAGGCCCATCGCCGTGAACTTCCAGTCCGGCGATGTGATGAACCGGCGGCTCTTCACGCTCCACGGCAATGTCGCCGGTCAGGTAATGCTCGTCAGCCAGGCTGAGCTGGCCTCGAAGCCCACGATGGGTCTTGCGTCGGTCAGAGGCTCGGCGCAGCTGAGCCTTGAGCCGATCAAACGCCCGGTCAAATGCTGTCGTCTTGTCTTCGGCAGAAGCCTCGGCCCGGACTACCGGGCCCCGTCCGCGCAGCGTGATCTCGACGAGGGTTGATTGCTCCGGCTGGCGCCGCGAGCCTTGCGCAGTGACCTGAACCTCTACGCGAATAACCCGATCCTTGAGCTTAGTAATCGAGGAGATTTTCTCCTCGACCCGGGCTCGGAAATCGTCTGGGATCTGGCAGTGACGACCAGTGACCAGGACGTCCATGGCTACCTCCTTGATTCATGCGCTGAACCCGTTGGGCACGCGCGGACAGCAATGGCACCGGGCCGATTTCCACCCTTCTCAGGCTGGAAAACCGACGTTGGTGCCATGACTCCAAGGTAGTCGGGACTACGAGGGTTTGCCACCGATTCAGCTATGAAGAAGCTAGGTAATCGCTGCGGGTTCTGCAATCAGGCTGTAACAGTGCCTAACCGCTTCGTAACACGGACCGAACCGTGACGTAACAGCTATCAGGAACGCTCGTCTACATGATTCTAGAACTCGACCAAGGCGCCACTGCCTGGCTCCTCACGAGTGCCGCACTGGTACTCGTGATGACTCCGGGCGTCGCGTTCTTCTATGGCGGAATGGTGCGCGCCAAGGGCGTGCTCAACATGATGATGATGAGCTTCATCGCAATGGGGACCGTCGGCGTGCTGTGGGTGCTCTTCGGCTACAGCATGACCTTCGGTACCGATATCAGCGGCATCATCGGCAACCCGGGTGAATACGCGGGGCTCACCACCATGATCACTCAGACAGGGATGGACGGGGCCGACGGGGCTGCTTACCCGAAGCTCGCCTTTGTCGCCTTCCAAGCAGGCTTCGCGATCATCACTGTCGCACTCATTTCGGGTGCGATCGCTGATCGAGTGAAGATCGGTGCCTGGACAGTGTTCACCGTGATTTGGGCGACTTTGGTGTACTTCCCGGTTGCCCACTGGGTGTGGGGCGGCGGCTGGATTTCCCAGCTGGGCACCATCATGTATGGCGAAGGCCACGGCGTTGTCGACTTTGCTGGTGGCACCGCGATCCACATCAACGCCGGCGCGGCCGCCTTGGCTCTGGCTCTGGTCATCGGCCCCCGCATCGGGTTCGGTTCTAAGCCCATGCGCCCACACAACATGACCCTGGTCATGCTGGGTGCCGCACTGCTCTGGTTCGGCTGGTTCGGCTTCAACGCCGGATCGGAACTTGCCGCCGACAACACCGCCAGCCTCGCCTGGGTGAACACTCTGGTTGCCACCAGCGCCGCCATGCTCGCCTGGCTGTTGGTTGAACGCATTCGCGACGGTCACGCCACCTCACTGGGTGCCGCCTCGGGCATCGTCGCCGGTCTCGTTGCAATCACCCCGGCCGCGGGCAACGTCGATCCGCTGGGTGCCATCGCTATCGGCCTGGTTGCCGGTATCGTCTGCGCCTTCGCTGTCGGCCTGAAGTACAAGCTCGGCTACGACGATTCACTCGACGTGGTCGGCGTCCACATGGTCGGAGGCCTCATCGGAACGCTGCTGATTGGCTTCTTCGCTACTCCGGCCATCAGCGACACGAAGGTTGGCCTGTTCTACGGAGGCGACGTATCGCAGCTCGTCCTGCAGGCTATTGCTGCCTTCACCGCGATGACGTACTCCTTCGTGGTCACGTTGATCATCGCGCTGGCCATCAAGTACACGATGGGCTGGCGTGTCACCCAGGCTGAGGAACTGGCCGGGATCGACCTGGCCGAGCACTCCGAGATCGGATACGACCTCAGCCCGGTCTACTACACCAACCGGGTGCAGCGCACCCTGGTCATGACCAAGGAAGACTTGGCCGACGACAAGACCGGAGGGTCAAAGTGAAACTGGTAACCGCCATCATCCAGCCCGAAATGCTGGAGACCGTGCAAAAGGCCCTGATTCGCCACGGCGTCGGAGGCATGACCATCAGCGAAGTTTCCGGATACGGAAGCCAACGCGGTCACGTCGAGGTCTACCGAGGTGAGGAATACACCATCGACTTCATCACCAAGGTTCGCTTGGAGGTGCTGGTCGAAGACGATGAGGCCGAAGCCCTGACCGGGGTGCTGGTGCAAGCCGCACAAACCGGACAGGTCGGAGACGGAAAGGTGTGGATCATGCCGGTCGACAATGTCGTCCGAGTCCGCACCGGCGAAAGTGGCCCCGGCGCCATCTGAGCCAATAACGGGTGGGGGTGTCCGCCGCCACGGATGCCCCCACCTCCCACCAAAAACCCACAATCGAAAACCATCAGCGGTCAGGGATTCATGCATTTCCCCTGACCGCAATCTGGCCGTAACACGTGCGTAACAGCCTCGTAGCGCCTTGAGAACTCACACGTAACACCAGTCCGGCACGCTCACAGCCGTGTTGGAGATAGATACCGGCAATACGGCCTGGGTTCTGGCCAGCGCCGCCCTGGTCTTACTGATGACACCGGGGCTGGCAATGTTCTATGGCGGCATGGTTCGCGCCAAGGGTGCGCTCAACATGATCATGATGAGCTTCATCTCTATGGGCACCATCGGCGTGCTCTGGGTGCTTTTCGGCTACAGCATGGCCTTCGGAGACTCTCTCGGGTTTTCCGTGCCTGGCGGAGGCTTCGGACGCACAGACTTCGTCGGACTGCTTGGCAACCCGTTCAGCTTCGCCGGGCTAGGCCAGATCATCTCCCCCGACGCTACTGCTGGCACGGTTCCGGCCTTGGCCTTTGCCGCCTTCCAAGCTTGTTTCGCCATCATCACCACAGCAGTGGTCTCTGGTGCCATTGCTGATCGAGCTTCTTTCAGCGGTTGGACGGTCTTCACGATCGCCTGGAGCACGCTGGTCTACTTCCCGGTTGCCGGATGGGTCTTCTCTTTCGACGGTTTCACCGGCGCGAAGTTCCACGGCGGATGGATCGCCAACTGGCTGGGGACGATCGACCTGGCCGGTGGGACCGCTATCGAAATCAACGCAGGCATGTCCGCCATGGCGTTGGCCCTCGTGCTCGGTCCGCGCATTGGCTTTGGCACCAAACCCATGCGTCCACACAACATGACGTTGGTCATGCTGGGTGCGGGACTGTTGTGGTTCGGCTGGATGGGGTTCAACTCCGGATCGGCGGTTGCGGCCAACGGCATGGCTTCGCTCGCCTGGATGAACACCATGTCGGCCGCAGCGGCCGCCATGGTGAGTTGGTTGGCCGTTGAGAAGATCCGCGACGGGCACCCCACTTCCCTCGGCGCAGCCTCGGGGATCGTGGCCGGTTTGGTTGCAGCCACACCGGCAGCGGCGGCCGTCAGCCCCATGGGGGCCTTGGTCATTGGTGCGATCGCCGGCATGGGAAGTGCCTACGCCGTCGGGTTGAAGTACAAGTTCGGCTACGACGACTCCTTGGACGTAGTCGGAGTGCACTTCGTCGGGGGCGTTATCGGCACCGTGATGATCGGCCTGCTGGCTGATCCGGCAACCCCCGGGGCCGCGGGTCACGCTGGGCTGTTTTACGGCGGAGGGTTTGACCAGTTGGAGCGCCAGCTGATCGCGTCCATCGTGGTGGGTGTTTATGCGTTCGCAGTGAGCTACTTCATCGCTAAGGCGATCACCAAGACCATGGGTTGGCGGATCAGCTCCAGCGAGGAACTGGCCGGGATCGACCTGGCCGAGCACTCCGAGGTCGGATACGATCTCAGCCCGGTCTACTACACCAACCGGGTGCAGCGCACTCTGGTGATGACCAAGGACGATTTCGACGAGCCGCAGAAGTTCGGAGCCGAGAAGTGAAACTGGTAACCGCCATCATCCAGCCCGAAATGCTGGAGACCGTGCAAAAGGCCCTGATTCGCCACGGCGTCGGAGGCATGACCATCAGCGAAGTTTCCGGATACGGAAGCCAACGCGGTCACGTCGAGGTCTACCGAGGTGAGGAATACACCATCGACTTCATCACCAAGGTTCGCTTGGAGGTGCTGGTCGAAGACGATGAGGCCGAAGCCCTGACCGGGGTGCTGGTGCAAGCCGCACAAACCGGACAGGTCGGAGACGGAAAGGTGTGGATCATGCCGGTCGACAATGTCGTCCGAGTCCGCACCGGCGAAAGTGGCTCGGCCGCCGTCTAGGCCGTTTCACCGTCCCGGAGATAGCTGACCGGGACGCCCCCGGCGGTGACGTTTCGGGGTGGCCGCCACGGTGGCGGCACCAAGCACCCCCACCCGAGCGTCGGCCAAGGCACGCTGCGCCTCGGTGATCGTCGATCCAGTCGTGACGACATCATCGATGGTCACCAGCCATCCATCGGGCGGACACCGAGTGACCCGCATCGTCTGGTGAAGGTTCTGTTGGCGCTCGCGAAGACCCAAACCGGGCTTGGTCGGCGCGCTGTCGAATCTGGCGGAGTCCTTTCCACACCACGACCGGAATCCCTGCCTTGCGCAGTTGCCTCGCCGCACCGACAGCAAGGGCCGAGGTGAAATCGATTCCGCGCTGAGCCGAGGCTGAACGCGTGGATGGCACCGGCACGAGCACCAGCAGACCTCGCCGGCAGGCACTGAAAGCCAGTGCCGCCACCGCGGCAGCCAAACGCTCGCTGAGCAGGGGTAATGCTCCGAGTCCACCGCGTTCTTTGGCAGACAGCACGACGTCCCTGAGCGGTCCTTGATACCGCCCGGCAGCTACCACGACCATTGACCGGTGTTGAGGAACAACGGCGGGGCGTTCGGCACGAAGAAGCGAGGAGCATTCGTCACAAACCAGTCGCCCTGGGCGCGCACAGCAGGCGCATCGCGCACCGAGCAGCAGTTCAGCAGCTGAGTCAATCCATTGCGAAGACCACAATGCTCACTCTGAGTTGCGCCGTGGATCGCCCGTCACGAATTCACAGGCAATTGCACAACCCTCGAGTTCTCCACAAGGGAGGTCAGTTCATCTCGGCGTGATCGGGCCAGGTCGAGAAAAGTCCGATTTCGCCTCCCTGTCGACGCAGAACTCGGCGCCACAGAGTCGCCGGATCGGCATCAAAGACATCGCTGGGGTGGGCAGGCACCACATGCCACATGCCGAATTCAAGCTCGCCTTCCAGCTGGCCCGGATCCCAGCCGGAGTACCCCGCAAAGACCCGCATATTTCGATATGCGCCGCTGACGATCTCAACCGGGGTTTCAAGATTCAACAAGCCGATCTGCCCGAACACCCGACGCCAGCCTGGAGGTTCATCGGAGGCCTCCCAGGACTCCGCGAGACAAATCGCCCCTTGTGGAGAGACTGGCCCCCCATCAAAGAGCACATTGGGCTCGCCGACCAGCGGAGCCCATGTCGGCAAGGCACCGTTGAGGTCGATGGCGCTGATCCGGTTGAGGATGACTCCGACGGTTCCCCCTTCGTCCACATCCAAGAGCAGGATCACCGCACCGTCAAAAACGCCATCGACAATCGTGACACTGGCAATCAACAGGTCGCCGACGCGGTATTCAGCCATGGTCACCTCCTGCCACCAGAAGCGTCAGTGTCCAGTCTGGCATTCCTGGCACGCGGATTTTCAGCTCGACGATCGTTGGGATCGACGGCGCGGTTTCGGCACGGGCGTAACCCTCTCCAGGACCTCAAGGACCTCGAACACCAAGGCTGGATCCGAGATGTCGAGCACATAGTGCTCCTTGGCCGTCGGATAGGGAAAGCCCGTGGGCGCCTGATCCAGAAGGTCTGCCACTTCTGGACGCATCCGAACGAAGACCGTGTTGTCACACACCATCAAGATGGGCTTTCCGTTGGCGTAGCCCATGTACTCGCCAAACATGGGCTTGAACGTGAGCTCCGATGGTCCGCGGAGTTCTTGACTCAGGAAGTCGATGTACTCCCTTGTAGTGGCCACGATGCGCTCCTCTCGACGACCCCCGATTTGGCTATCTCTACCGGTGAGGATTCCACAGTAAATCTTGCCGGATGCGCACCTGCCGTGCCCGACCCCCACGCAAAAAGGGCTGAGGAATGCAAATGCCGGTCCCGGCTATCTGCGGGCACGTCGGGTCGGAGATGAGTTGATCAGCTTCTCAACCCATCCGGCGCATCCAAAATCACTGGTCGAGGATCGGCAGCTCGCAGGTAAACAAAAACCATGCATGGGAGGTAACGCTGGGTTTACCTCCCATTGGGGTAGCAGCGTCATCGACGGAATCGGGGTCGTGGCGTGAGATGGACCTATGAGTGCGCGCCCACCCCAGCCCTATGGCAAAACGCCCGTTGGAAAGCCACCGATGAAGAGAAACCCCACGATCAGAGCAAACCGGATCGTCAAGTTTTCCAGCACCGCCGGGAAGCACGATCCGATCCTTAGAGGTTGTTCCCTGGAAATACGTGGGGGCCTCACGGCCGTCGTCGGGCCCAGCGGCGCGGGGAAGACCTCCTTGCTCTATTGTCTGAGCGGTCTAGACCGCCCCGACCAAGGGCAGGTCTCGTTCGACGGAACCGACCTTTACGCGCTCAGCGATGAGAAACGCACCCAGTTCCTCCGGCGTACGGCGAGCTTCGTGTTTCAGGAGTACAACCTCATCGGCTACCTCACCGTTGAAGAAAACGTGCGGCTTCCGCAGACCCTTGCGAAACAGCACATCGATTCCACTGCTGTCGAGAATGTCCTCTCCCGATTCGGCTTGCTTGCAAAGCGATCGGCCAAGGTGAGCACACTCTCTGGTGGTGAGCAACAACGGGCGGCACTGTGTCGCGCAATCCTGACGCGTCCCTCTGTGATCTTCGCCGACGAGCCCACTGGAGCACTCGACACCATCAACACTGGCATCGTCCTGCAGACTCTCCGGACCATTGCCATCCAGGATTGCTCAGTCGTCATGGTTACTCACGATGTCGAATGCGCGTCGCTGGCCGATCACATCGTGTTCATGCGCGACGGAGTCATCTCCCAAATCACCGAGCGTTTAGGAGTCGACCAAATTCTCCACACAATGACACGACTGGGAGGCGATCGGGATGTATAGGTACGCGCGACGCATTCTCTTCTCCGATCTTGACTGCTGGTGGCCGGTGATTGCCACCGTCACCGCTGTGACCGCCCTGGTCGGATTGTGCGCAACGCAGTTCGTCTGGACCAACGATGACCGCTTCGTCGCATCCGCCCGAGCGCAAGGCCACTCGATCACCGAGTTCACCATCGTCTCCGAGTCGATCTATCTTCTGGTCGCCACGCTCGCGTTGTTCTCACTCACCGTGGTCGGAATCGCAACAGTCGAGTCCACGCAACGTGTCTTCTCCCAGTGGCGCTTGATTGGGGCCAGCCCCCGCGACGTACGCCGAAGCATCTGGGCTCTGGTTGCCACAGCATCGCTCATCGGGGCGATTCCCGGATCCATTCTTGCCGTCTTCGCAAGCTACATCGTCGTTCCGGCGTTCAATCAGATGGCGGTCCGCGGCTTTACAACCCCAACGATGCCGCCATCGATCCTTGCGTGGCTGTTCTCCCTTGCCCTCGGCATCCTCACCTGCATGCTCGGCGCTTTCGGGCCTGCGCGTCGCGCCTCTCAGGCTCCAGCAATCGCGACATTCCGTGACCTACCTCATGCCCGCAAAAAAGGCTTGTGGTGGCGCATTCCGCTAGCGGCGGTCCTGCTTCTGTGCTCGCTCGGCATGATCGCTGCCGCGGCGTTCCAAACCAAGGCGGCAGGCATTGCGGTCATGTTCAACATCGCAATGAACGCGGGAATCTGCTCGGCGTTATTTGTCTATCTCATCGGCACTGTCGCAGTCCCAGCCGTATTAGCCAGCCTTGGCCGACTCGCCGGTGCAATGGGAAACGTCACCGGGAAACTCGCAGCCAGGGCCGCGATCGAGCGAACCGGCATGAGCGCAAACACCGTCGCTCCACTTGCAGCGGGCATCGGAGGGGTGGGCGTCATCCTCACCTCTGTCGATTCCGCGGCAACCGTAGTGAAGGCGCTCGACACCTCGGCCCAAATCAATCTGCTCGACACATTAGTTATGGCCGCCCTCGTTTCTTTCGTCCTCCTGGTGACTTCAGCGGCCGTCGCCTCACTGACCGCGCGCGACCTTGACCGCGAGCGCTCGCTCCTCCGGATCGCGGGGATGTCGAGCCGCAGAATCACCGGTTGGCATCTCTGGCAAGCGTTCCTGCTCGCGCTGACCGGCACCCTGCTCGCATTGCTGCCTGTCTCTGTCACCGTTGCCGCGTCCGCGATCGGGTCCGTCGCCTACGTCGGGCACCCCATTATCTCCGTGCCTTGGACGATCTTGATGGTCGGGTTGACCCTCGGGTGGATCGTCCTCTTCTTCGTCCAGTGGTGGCCTGCGCGTCATACACTTCGAGCGGATATCGCCATCGGCTTACGGACTGCATGAGGGGCGATTTATGCCGCCGGAAACCATCCCCATCGGAGCCACGAATTGCCCAGGACATTAGACAACCCGCGAGGACGGACAAGAACCTCCACTCCCGGTATTGCTCTGCGTCACCACACACTCACACTGCTGGGCACGTCCTGGCCATGGCGGTCTCTGGGCTATCTGATAACCACACCGATCGTTGCAGGGGTGTGGCTATTGACCTGTTGGCCGCTGCTCCCGTTCGCCGGTGTGCCGCTGGGCCGCGTCGAACGATGGCGACTGCGCTGGATCGATCTTGGCCCCACATCCAGTCCGCACACCGCTCCGGTACCTGCCGGGCCCCGCCATTGGATTCGACACCGACTCGGCGAGCAAGCCACCTGGGCCGAGTTGCTTTATGGCGCGGTTCTCATCCCATTCTCGTTGCTCGGGTTCATCGCTATGACTATCGGAGTTCTGTTCCCTGCCGTACTCGCTGGATCGAGCGCGCTGCTCATAGCGCTGCTCGCGCTCGGAGTTGATCCCCACGCTATCGATCCGACTTCAAGTGCGATCAACGGAAACCTTGCCGCGCAAATCGGGTTCCTTGTGCTCGGAATGCTCCTGCTCGCGGCGGGCATGTATCTGGTCACCCTCGCCGCCGAAGGGCAGCGATACCTCACCCGCTTGCTTATCAGCGCGCCAGCCGCAGAGTTGGCTGAGCAGGTCGGCGAACTGACCAAATCACGGGCACGGATCACGACCGCCTTTGATAATGAACGTCGCCGCATCGAACGGGATCTACACGATGGGGCCCAGCAGCGTTTGACATCGCTCGTGATGACTCTAGGTACGTTGCAATACCAGCACGAACACGGAGACGACATCGAACCGCTTATCCGGCAGGCGCGTTCCGAAGCCCAGCGCGCCGTCGATGAACTCCGCAACATTGTGCACGGAATCTATCCCTCAGCGCTTTCCGAGCATGACTTGGCCGACGCCCTTGACGACCTCGCTGTCCGAACCGAAGTTGCGGGACTTCGCACCAAGGCAAGCATCGACCTTTCGGGCGAGATTTCTACCGATACTCAAGTCGCCATCTATTTTGCGGTCAGTGAGCTTTTCACCAACGTAGCCAAACATGCGAACGCATCCAGCGTCCTCCTCATCGTCCAGTCGACGGCAGAAGACACCATTTCCGTTTCCGTTCAGGACGACGGGTGCGGAGGCGCCCACGCTGACGGATCCGGGCTCCTCGGCGTGATCGACCGCATTGAGACCCTCGGCGGCCGAATCAGTATCACCAGCCCCCTTGGGGGGCCCACCCTCATCACCATGGAGTTGCCGTGCGTATCGTCATAGCCGAAGATTCCGCTCTCCTTCGCGAAGGACTCGAAAGGCTACTCACCACGGCTGGCCATGAAGTCGTTGCAGCGGTCTCCGACGGTGATTCGCTCATGGATGCGGTCCGCACCTATCACCCAGATCTCAGTATCGTAGATGTCCGCATGCCTCCCACCCACACCGATGAAGGAATCAAGGCCGCTGAAGCCCTGCGAGCCGGAAACCCTGTTGAACCCATTCTGGTTTTGTCCCAGATCGTCTCGGGTCGAACCGCCGCCAAGCTACTCACTACCGGCGATGGCGGCATTGGCTACCTATTAAAAGACCGCGTCGGTGACGTGGAGGAGCTCTTGCGCACGTTGGACGTCATCGCGGAAGGAGGCCAAGTTGTCGACCCCGAAGTGATCCGCAGACTGTTCCGCCACCGTCCCGTTCTGGATGCGCTTACTCCGCGGGAATCAGAAGTGCTCGCACTCATGGCACAAGGGAAGACCAACTCTGCCATCGCCAATGATCTTCAAATCACACCGGCGGCCGTGGCTAAACACATCAATCGCATCTTCGCCAAGCTTGATCTGGGCGACGAGAGCTCCCACAAACGAGTCCAAGCTGTCCTCACCTACCTTCAGCAGTAGCAAAGCCGGTCGAATCTTCCACTTCCGCCCGATTGCCCCCCCCCCGGATGGCCATCGCCTGACTTGCTCAGCGCTGAAATGGATTTCTCCGCTCCACGACCGCACCGAGACGCGACGACGACCGAAGTCGGAGCCAACAACGGAAGCGCCCGAAGACAACGTCCCCGAACGACGAACTCCCAGGCCTCCTCGTCGTTCTCGACCGGAACCGCCTTTTGCAGTGCCCCGCGCGGCGGGGAAGGCGCACACGCTGCTGGCGCTCCTCTTCTGCGGCGGATAAAGCGGCTCGCTCAAGTCAAAGCGGTCGTCAAACTGGTCGTGCACCAACTGCCCCGTCACATTCAGTTACCCAAAGCTCTATACAGAACGAGAGCGAGCGCAGTTCGATCACGGGCCCCTAACTTCCGTAGGAGAGAAGAGATGCGGTTCTTTACGGTTCCTTCAGCAAGAACGAGGACCTCCGCGATTTCGGCATTGGATAGGCCTCGTGCGACTTGCTCTGCAACGGATCGTTCCCCCGGGGTCAGAATTGCCAACGGGCCATCAGCATCCGCTTTCCTCAGCACTGCGGAACGCGCCACACGTGGATCGATGACCATCCCACCATCCATAATCGGCATTTTGGCATCCGTCAGGACCAAATCGACCCTGACCACGGATAACATCTCGAGTGCTTCCTGCCCGTTTTTGGCTTGGCCAGCAACTTCGATTCCGTTGACAGTCGAAAGGAGCATTGCCAAGCCCCGACGGATCAGATGCTGATCCTCCGCCAATAGAACACGGATCACCGTACGACCTCCGGCTTCTCTTCCTGCACCATCACGAGCGGCACAGATACCTTCAGCTTGAATTGGTCGCCGACCCGTCGCGCCAGTACGAACCCGCCTCGGTCCGATGCACGATCGGAAACCCCGCGCAGACCGAAGCCGTAAACGGGAACCGCTCCGTGCCGGTCATCGGGCGAGCCCCGCCCGAAGTCGTTTGCTATCTCTAACTCAATCCGTTGGTGCACAACACGGATCCAGATGCGGACGTTTCGCGCGCGGCCATGCCTCACTGCATTAGTGAGCCCTTCTTGGACTGCCCGATACATCAGCAGGGCAACTGAATCGTCGCTGGCAAGCTCTCTATCCGAATCATCATCGCCAACGACTGCCACCGCCAGCCCAGTCCCGCGGAATGACTCGGCGATGAGCTCAAGCGCTGCCACGCCGCGGGCGCCTGCATCACGCACTGGGTTGAGAGCTCGTACCCACGTGCGCATCTCTTCTAGCGCCTCACCAGTCGTCTCCCGGGCCGTTGCTATTTCTTCCCAAGCTTGCTCTGTGTCTGTACATCGCATTCGCTCGGCCAACTCAAGACTCATCGACACCACCGTGAGCCGGTGCCCCATCCCGTCATGCAGTTCTCGTGCGCTTCTGGCCCGCTCATCTGAGAGCAGCAACTCCTTTTCAATGTCTGAAGCATGCCGCAACCGCTCGATTATTCGTTGGTCATCCTCCAAAACTCCGGCATCGGGGAAGCCCGAGCCGGAGTTTCGTCAACAGGAGGCGCTCCCTTTCGGAGACGCCATTTGGTGGAGGTGGCGGGAATTGAACCCGCGTCCTCAAGAGGTGACCCAGGACTTCTCCGGGCGCAGCCGGTTAGGCGTTCTGCTTGGCTGTCACCCTCACACCGGCAAGTGGTGAACCAGCCCAGTTCCATAAAAGTCCCGCATCGGCCCTGGAACGAGGCAGATGCAGCAAGCCCTCTAAATGAGGCCAGGACCCGGACCGAAGGCATGTCCGGACTGACCCTTCGTTAGCTACTCAGGCAGCCAGAGCGAAGTCAGTGCGATTTGAATCGGCACCTATTAGTTCCCGGGAATCGTTAACGAGATGTCCCCGGATCCTCGGCCCGCTTCTCCTGGGACTACCGCCCCGAGTCGAAACCAGTCACCCCCTGTTGAATTGTCACTGGAAGGTTGAACTCCCAGCCCAACAACTTTAGTCCGAATGCTCTCAGCCGACAAAGTCGAGCGGGCTTCCGCAGTCTCATCGGGTGGTTTCGGTAGGGTTCACCGCATGGAAAAGCCCTTTGTTGACCCGCCTGAAGGCCCTGTGCCAACTGACCTTGTCATCGTCGATCTTGAGGAAGGCACCGGCCCCGAAGCAGCACCAGGGATGCAGGTCGCCGTCCACTACGTTGGAGTGGCATTCTCCAGCGGCGAAGAATTCGACTCCAGCTACGACCGTGGCACTCCCCTGGTCTTCCCGCTAGGTGCCCGCCGCGTGATCGCGGGTTGGGACAACGGTCTAGTGGGCATGAAAGTCGGCGGACGGCGTCGCCTCGTCATCCCGCCGCATCTGGCCTACGGCGACCGTGGAGCAGGCGGCGTGATCAAACCCGGAGAAACGCTGATCTTCGTATGTGACCTGGTGGGCGTGAAATAGTCCACACCGTTTTCCCTTGGCCGGGACACACCCGCAAGGCGTGTCCCGGCCAAGGTCGCTTTAGCGCTCCCCTCGGTTGCGCGCAGCCAACTCGCGGTGAGCGTCGCGGTCCGCGTCCCGGGCAGCGATCGTCTGGCGCTTGTCCCAGTCACGTTTGCCGGTCGCGACCGCAAGCTCGACTTTGGCGTAGCCATCGACAAAGTAGATGGCTAGCGGGACGATCGTTCGTCCGCTAGCGGACGTCTCGCGATCAAGTTTGTCGATCTCTTTGCGGTGCAGCAAAAGCTTCCGGGTGCGCTTGGTCGCGTGATTGCTTTGAGTTCCAAACTCGTACTCTGGGATGTGCGCATTGCGCAGCCACACTTCACCGTCATCGACGGTCGCAAAGGCGTCGATGAGGGAAGCCCTCCCCGCCCGAAGTGATTTCACTTCGGTTCCGGTGAGGACCATGCCCGCCTCGAAACGATCATGAAGGTGGTAGTCGTGACGCGCTTTGCGATTCTGCGCCACCAATACGCGACCTTGGGGTCTGGGCACGACTGCACCTCCTGTTCTGTCGAAATCCGCCAAAGCCTATCAAGGAGCCGCAGCGGAGCGAACTACAGGTAACGCATCGGGTTGACGCGGGTGCCGTTGCGATAGATCTGAAGATGCAAATGGCAGCCAGTGCTCAAACCAGTGGAGCCGACGTAGCCGACGATTTGGCCTTGCTTCACCCTCTGCCCGGCGTGGACAACAACCTTCGACTGGTGGGCATATCCACTGGAGATATTCGCACCGCGGATTCGGCCGTAACTAATGATGGTGTAGTTACCAAACCCGACCGTCGTCCAGCCAGCCGAAACAACCCGGCCATTGGCCATCGCCCGAATCGGCGTTCCACAACCTGCCCCAAAATCGGTACCCCAGTGCATCCGCCAGTAGTGCAGGATCGGGTGATACCTCATCCCGAACGGCGATCCTGACGGTGCGTTAACCGGACGAATGAAGCCCCCGGGGTTCGCGTAGTTCGAGCCGTCGCCCGCGATCTGAGCCGCGATGCGCCGCTCTGCCGCCTCCAACTGGTCATACTGCCGTTGACTTAGGGCAAGCTCATTTGCCGCCACCGCACGCAGACGGGCGTTCTGCGCCACCAAGGTGGCAACCTTCGCCCGGGCTGCGGCAGCCGCATTGGTGAGCTGCTGAATCTTGGCGACGTTCGCCTGGCTCGCTTCGCGCTTGTCGGCCAACGCTTCCTGGGCAGCAACGCGCATCCGACGGGCGTCTGAGGCCTTCGTTTCGAGGTCCTTCAAACGCTGATATTCCCTGGCTGTGGTGTCAAAGACCGCCTCGTTCCAGTACAGACGATCCGACAGATCTGCCGAGGTCTGCGCCCCGAGCATCACTGTCCATGCCTGCAGCTGGGTTCGTTCTTGGTAAGCCTTGCGCACCGCAGACACGACCACCGAACGCTGACCCAGGAGGTCTTCCTCAGCTTTGGTTTCCGCTTGGACGGCCGCCGTTGCCGCCACACTGGCCTGGTTCAGCTGGACGAGCAGCGCGGCGTCCGTTGCCTTCGCGACGACCAGTTTCTGCTGGGTTTGGTTCAGGCTACCTTGCGCTGCAGCCAAGGAACGTTGTGCGGCCTGCAGTTGGCCCTCAGCCTTGGCCAACGCCGACTTCTTCTGACTCACCTGCTTCTTGGCAACCACCATCTGCTGGCGCACTTTGTTGCGTGCGTCTTTGAGGTTGGTGGCGTCCGCGGGGAGGAAGCTGGAAACCATCAGGCTCAAGACGAGTGCATAGACGATAGATCCCAGGGGCACAAGCAAAAACACGGCTCGGCTTCGGGGGCCAGTTACGTTCGAGGTGGAGGAAGACACCCGCACGATTTCGTTCCAATCAGTTGATTAGACTCGGAGGAACCTCCGGGTCGCGATCAGGGTGGGAATGATCGACAAGACGATCGCTACTCCCGCAATACTCAACATGGCAAGGCCCACATGGCCCCACCCAATCCAGGGTTGGAGCGGCATTTGCCGTCGTACCCCGTTCACAATCACAAACTGCTCGACACCGGCCAACGTTGCCGATGCGAGGAAGGCCCCCGCCACAGCTGAAACCAGCGATTCCAGCAAGAAGGGCAGCATGATGTACCAGTTCGATGCGCCAACTAACCGCATGATGCCGATTTCTCGGCGCCGCGCGTGAGCTGCCATTCGGATGGTGTTGCTGATCTGCAGGGCCGCTGCCAGGAGCAACAGCACGCTCGTCCCGATCGTCGCCCACCGAGCCAAGTTCAGCCAGGCGAAGAGTGGGTCCAGGACCTTACGAAGATCACTGACAGTCTCCACTCCCGACATCGCTTGGGCCTTAGAAACGACCTGGGCGTACTGGGTTGGGTCTTTCAGTTTCACTCGGAACGAGTCCGGCATCATGTCAACGGTCATCGTCGACAAGACGGATGAGTCTGCATAGATCTGCTTGAACTCGTTGAAAGCTTCTTGTTTGCTCTCGTAAAACACTTCAGCGGTTTCTGGGCTTTCGCGCAGCGCCTGTTCGATCGCCGCGCGCTGTGCGGGAGTGACCCCCTGTCCGGGAGCGCAATTCGATGCGCTTCGCGGTGAGCTGGGCGTGCACAGGTAAACGCTGATCTCGATCTTGTCGTACCAACGACCCTTAAAAAGGTCGACTTGCTCGGCTGCCAAAAGGCCAATCCCGAAAAGCGAGAGCGACACCCACATGGTGACCACCACGGCGAAGACCATGGAAGCGTTACGGCGCAGTCCAGACAGCGCCTCGGTCAAAGTGTGCTTCACCGTGTCACCTCCGATCCTCTCGAAACGATCCGATCACTGGTAGCCATAAACGCCCTTGCTCTGGTCTCGGACGAGGTTGCCGTTCGACAGCTCGATCACTCGCTTTCGCATTTGGTCGACGATATTTGCATCATGAGTGGCCATGACCACAGTGGTGTCAGCCCGATTGATGCGGTCCAAGAGCTTCATGATGCCGACGCTCGTTGCCGGGTCAAGGTTCCCCGTGGGCTCGTCACAGATCATGATTGCCGGACGGTTCACGAATGCCCGAGCAATCGCCACGCGCTGCTGTTCACCGCCGGAGAGTTCCTCGGGAAGCCGATCACCCTTGCCTTCAAGGCCTACCAATTCCAACGTTTCGGGCACCACGCGACGGATGACCGACGCCGGCTTGCCGATTACCTGGAGCGCGAAGGCAACGTTCTCGTTCACCGTCTTGCCTGGTAGGAGCCGGAAATCCTGGAACACCGTGCCGATCTTGCGACGCAGAGCAGGCACCTGCCAGCTATGCATGCGCCCAAGCTCTTTGCCCGCAACATGGATGTGTCCGCTGGTGGGAAGGTACTCACGCAGAATCATCCGCATGAAGGTCGACTTTCCCGACCCTGAAGTACCCACGAGGAAGGCAAACTCGCCCTTCTCGATCTCCACACTGACCTTGTTCAGGGCAGGGCGCGTTTGACCTTCATAGATCTTGGTGACGTCTTCGAATCTGATCACGTTAGTGCGCCTGGCCGGGTTGACAATGGGGAAGGTTCCCTAGCATCTGCTAAGGGCGGCCTTATCGCAGTGTAGGCGCAGCGGAGCGGCAATCAAGGTCATTGCGGCGGCGTGTTCAGCGCTCACCCTGCTGGCGGCGCCAGCGGACTCCCGCGTCAATGAATGCATCAAGGTCTCCATCGAAGACAGCATCGGGGTTGCCGACTTCGTGGTTCGTACGGAGATCCTTAACCATCTGATAGGGGTGCAGAACATAGGAACGCATCTGCGAGCCCCACGAGTTCCCCCCGTCACCCTTGAGCTCGCGCATTTCGGCCTCTTTTTCCGCCCGAGCCCGCTCAAGAAGTCGAGACTGCAAGACCCGAAGGGCGGCCGCCTTGTTTTGAAGCTGAGATTTCTCGTTTTGGCAGGAAACCACCAGGCCGGTGGGCAGGTGAGTGATTCGCACTGCCGAGTCCGTGGTGTTCACGCTCTGCCCGCCGGGGCCTGAAGAACGGAAAACATCGACCCGGATATCTCCTTCGGGAATGTCGATGTGGTCGGTCTCTTCCGTCACCGGGAGGACGTCCACTCCAGCGAATGAGGTTTGGCGACGTCCTTGGTTGTCGAAAGGGCTGATCCGAACCAGCCGATGCGTGCCTTGCTCCACCGACAACAGTCCGTAGGCGAAAGGCTCCTTCACCGTGAAGGTCGCCGATTTGATGCCGGCCTCTTCGGCGTAAGAGATGTCGTAGACCTCGGTGGCATAGGAATGGCGTTCGGCCCACCGCAAGTACATCCGCAGCAACATCGCGGCGAAGTCCGCAGCGTCCACTCCCCCAGCCTCGGAACGAATCGTGATCAAGGCGTCGCGCTGGTCGTATTCCCCAGACAGCAACGTGCGAATCTCGAGTTCGCCGATTTCTGAGGTGAGGGACTGCAACTCACGCTGCGCCTCATCGAGGGTCGACTGGTCGGATTCTTCTTCGGCAAGCTCAATCAATACCGAAAGGTCGTCGACCCGCTGGCGCAGCTTGGTGAGCCGATCAACCTCGGATTGCAGTCGCGACAGCCGCGACGTCACCTGCTGGGCACGATCCTGGTCATCCCAAAGGTCTGGAGCACCTGCCTGCACCGCCAATTCGGCAATTTCGGCGCGCTTCGTGTCTGGATCGAGGACGCTCTCGATGGAGCCCAAGGTCCGGTCCAGGTCGGCTAATGCCGCTTGCAGGTCTGCCACAGTCACGGCGAGTCACTCTACCGGGCCAACACTGTGAGCGGGACCTGAGACCACCCCGTCCCCATTCCGGGTGACAAATAGTGCAAATGCGCCGCTATTTCTGGAAAATATGTCCCCGTTCGGGTGACGTGTTTGTCACCCCAAAGGGGGACTATTGGATAGTAGTTAACAAAGACCTCAACTAATGCTGAAGATTTTTGGAAAAAGGTCTTGCCATACCCCCGAGGATATGG
>CAYWIN010000002.1:14265-32138 GCA_964458365.1 uncultured Propionibacteriaceae bacterium | reverse complement strand
CTTTACCTCAGAAGCAGTGATTGCACCCATTTTGAGCTCTGATCTCCCTTACTTGGTCTCGGGCGCGCTGGCGGCACCCTCGGCGTCGTCGGTCGCCGTAGCTGCTTTCGCTTTCGTTGCAGCCTTTGCCTTGCTGGGCTTGGCCGCTGGCGCGGCTTCGGCCTTGTCAACAGCCTTTTTCGGCGCAGCCTTCTCAGCGGGAGCTTCGGCGGCAGCAGGCTCTTCAGCGGCAGCTTCCGGCGCAGCCGGGGCCTCCGCGGTCGCTTCCTTCGCCGCTGCATCGGACTGGGCGGACAACAGGTCACGCTCCCAATCGGGCATCGGCTCAGCTTCTTCACCGGTTGCCGCTTCGCCGGACGAGCGCACCAGCAGGCCTTCGGCAACGGCGTCGGCCAAAACACGAGTCAGCAGGGCGACTGAGCGAATCGCGTCATCATTGCCGGGGATGGGGAAGTCCACTTGATCGGGATCACAGTTCGTGTCCAGGATGCCGACGATCGGGATCTTGAGCTTGCGGGCCTCGTCGATCGCCAGGTGTTCCTTGTTGGTGTCGACGACCCAGATCGCCTGAGGCAGGCGGTGCATATCCCGGATGCCGCCCAGAGTCTTGGCCAGCTTGTCCTTCTTGCGCTTACGGCCCAGCAGCTCCTTCTTCGTGAGGCCGGAGGCGGCCACGTCGTCGAAGTTGATGCTCTCCAGTTCCTTAAGCTTGGCGATCCGCTTGCTGATGGTGCCAAAGTTGGTCAGCATTCCACCCAGCCAACGCTGATTGACGTAGGGCATGCCGACCCGAGTCGCCTGTTCGGCGATCGCTTCCTGAGCCTGCTTCTTGGTACCGATGAAGAGAATCTGTCCACCCTTGGCGACGGTCTCTTTCACGAAGCCGTAAGCCGAATCGATGTAGGACAGCGACTGCTGCAAGTCGATGATGTAGATGCCATTGCGCTCGGTGAAGATGAAGCGCTTCATCTTCGGGTTCCAGCGCCGGGTCTGATGACCAAAGTGAACGCCGCTGTCGAGCAGCTGGCGTGTAGTAACGACGGCCATGGCCGTTCCTCTCTGCGCGGGCGCGTAAAAACGGCACCCACTTTGGGTTGTTCGGATCGAGCTTTTCGATCCACCTGATGTGATTGCCGCTTCGTCCACCCCGAGGGGACCACGGACCGCGACCCGGCATACACCGGAGAAACCACATGCGAAGTCGGTCCAGATCTGCTGAACCGCTGGTGGGATTCTACGCGGTTGGCCCCTGCCGAAGCCAACTGCGGCGTGTGGACCGCTGACGACTTCATCCACAGCCGAGTTCAGCGGCGACGGTTTCCCCCGCCCACGCCCCACAGTGAAGGCGTGACTAAGCGTCTATTCCTCTCGATTTGTCTCTGCGGACTCATCGCGGTTTTCGCCAGCGCCACGTCTGCTTTCGCCGCATCCGGCGTAGCGCCCGTACCCGGGCCGGTCGTACGGGGCTTCGATCCACCCGATCAGCCTTGGCTGGCTGGCCACCGTGGAATCGACCTGCTGGCCCGTCCAGGGACCCCAGTCGGTGCTGCGTTGGCAGGCCAGGTGACGTTCGCTGGCCTGGTCGCCGGCCGCCCGGTATTGGTGATCGATCATGGAAGCACCCGCACCACCTACGAACCTGTTCAGGCCACGGTGCCGGTCGGCACCCGTGTGATGCCTGGGCAACGGGTCGGAACCGTGGTGGCCGGCCATAGCTGTGAGGGCGGAAGCTGCCTGCACCTGGGCTGGCGCGAAGGCGAGAACTACCTTGATCCAAGCAAACTCTTCGAGCACAGCCCGGTACGGCTTTTGCCTCAGAGCGCTGAACAACTCGCCACATCACGAGCCGAATTGCGCCAACGCCGTGGAGATGAAAGCCCCGGGAATGGGGTGCTACGCCAGCCCGTTCCCGGACGAATCGGCTCCGGTTTCGGCATGCGACTTCACCCCATTTTCAAGGTTTGGCGAATGCACAGTGGAATTGATATCGGTGCACGTTGCGGTACGCCGATTCGAGCAGCTGCTGACGGGATTGTCGCCTCACGGAGTTACGACTCCGGCAGCGGGAACAGACTGTCGATCAACCATCCGCAGATCTCTGGAGGCCGGTTGACGTCGATCTATTTGCACGCGCAAGGCTACGGAGTGAACGTCGGCCAAAAAGTGCGTCAAGGCCAGGTCGTGGGCTGGGTCGGTTCCACGGGCTGGAGTACCGGATGCCATCTGCATCTTTCGGTCAAATCCAACGGTGCGCTCGTTGACCCTCGCCACTATCTGTGACGGTGACTATGCCCGGGGATGGGCCTGCTGATAGGCCCGACGGAGCCGCTCAGTGGTGACGTGAGTGTAGATCTGGGTTGTCGCCAGCGATGAGTGCCCCAAAATCTCCTGCACCGCGCGTAGATCGGCCCCGCCTTCCAGGAGGTGAGTCGCCATCGCATGACGCAAGCCGTGCGGCCCCAGATCAGGAATATCGGGCACGCTGGCCATGGCCCGATGTACCAGGCGCCGCACCACCCGAGGATCGATACGGGCGCCGCGGTCGCCGACGAAGATCGCCTGGCCGGCTTTCGGGCCGACAAGACAAGGGCGCGAAATGAGCCAACGGCGCAAGGCCCGTTCCGCCGGTGCCCCGAGCGGAACCAGTCGTTCCTTGGATCCTTTGCCGAAGACTCGAATCAAGCCTCGGTCACCGTCCACGTCGCTCAGATTGAGCCCGCACACCTCGGAGACGCGCATTCCGGAGGAATACAGCACCTCCATGATGGCGAGATCCCGGTAGGCCGACGCCACGAGACTCGGCTCACTCGTTGGATCGATTCGTTCGGCCATGGCATCCAAAACAGCCCGAATCTGGTCAACGTCTACAGTCGCGGGAAGTCGTCGGTCTGGGCGCGGGGAGCGCAGCTTCGCCGCCGGATCATGAGGCAGTCGTTCCGAATGCTCGGCCCAAGCGAAAAAACTGCGAAGGGCCGCCGTGCGCCGAGCCAGGGTAGATCGTTCCGCACCAGCGGCATGCTGATTCGCCAGCCACGTACGCAGGTCGGCTGCGGTCACCGTGCTGGCGTCGTCCTGCCCAACCCGCGCCTGGTGTCGAAAAAACACGACCAGATCGCCCAGATAGGCCCGCACCGTGTGCCCAGAACAGCCCCGCTCCAAACGAAGATGATCGGCAAAGGACGCCAGCATCTCTGCGGTCCCCGCCGAGATCTCGTCCATGCCATCCATAGCTTCAGCGTCGCCGTCGAAACACCTCGGTGCAAGCAGGGCGCGCCAGCAGTCCTATGATGACCCCGTCCAGAAAGGAGACCCACCGTGGGCGTCGAAGAATTCCTGACCGGAGGGCAATTGCGAGCCATCACCCGATGGGGTGAGCCGGTTATGCATGCCCAGACCGAGCCGGTGACGACCTTTGACGACGAACTACACACCCTGATCCGCGACATGTTCGCCACGATGGCCGAATCTCGCGGAGTCGGGCTGGCTGCGACCCAGGTGGGAGTGGGGAAAGCCCTCTTCGTCTACGACTGTCCCGATGGTGACGACATTCATCGGCAAGGGGTGGTCTGCAACCCGGTCCTCACCCTGCCCGAAGGTACACAGCGCAACTTGGAGTCCACTGACGAAGGTTGTCTCTCGCTGCCTGGCGCCTACCAGTCGTTGGCTCGCCCCGATCACGCTGAGGTTTCCGGCCAGGACGCGTACGGAAATCCCATCACCGTGGTGGGTACCGGTCTTCTCGCCCGTTGTCTTCAGCATGAAACCGATCACCTCAACGGCACGGTCTTCGGGGACCGGCTGTCGAACCGGCTTCGGCGCAAGCTCTACCAGCAGGCGAGCGAACTCGCTCACCTTTACCCGGCCGACTGGCCGCTAACTCCGCGTGAGACGTCCGCCGGCTCGGCCGATTCCGCCAGCGAGTAGCAAGCCACCGCGGACGCTGCGGCCACATTCAAAGAGTCGACACCAGCGTGCATCGGAATCCGCACCCGAAGATCGGCCTGCGCTGACCACAGGTCACTCAGGCCCGGCCCCTCGCTTCCCATCAAGATGGCCAGCTTGCCTGGACTCTCCACCAGCCGGGCTCTCGCCTCGGCCAATGTGATCGAATCCGGAGCCAAAGTGAGTGCAGCCACAGTGAATCGTTCCTGATGCAGCTGTTCGATCGCCGTGCGCCAATCACTGAGCCGCGCCCAGGGCAGGCTCAACACGGCCCCCATCGAGACTTTCACTGACCGCCGATAAAGCGGATCTGCGCAGCGGGGGCTGAGGAGCATGCCATCCCACCCCAATGCGGCCGCGCTCCGCGCGATAGCCCCAACATTCGCATGGTCGACGATGTCTTCAGCTACCACCAGCCGTCGGGCACGGGCCATGATGTCTTTCGCCGTGTGCCGCTGCACTCTCTTCAACGAGGCCAGCGCACCCCGATGGACATGAAAACCGGTCACACTCTCAGCGAGTTCCTCACTCACCAGATAGATCGGCACCTCGGGATAGGCCTCAGCAATCTCAGCCATCTCCCCCAGCCATCGCGGCGCAAGCATCAGTGAGCGAGGCTGATACCCGGCGGCAACCGCACGCCGAATCACCTTGCTGCCCTCGGCGATAAAAAGCCCCTCGGCGGCCTCCAGGCTGCGCCGCAACGACGACTCCCGAAGCCCCACATAGTCAGCAAGGCGAGGGTCGGTGGGATCAGCAATCTCGACCAGCATCACCGACCAACCCTGACCGTCAACGCCCCGGCAACAGTTTCCACTGTTGCAGCGTAGTCTGCGGATTCCGCCTTCCTGTTCAGCGTTCGGAGCTCACGAACACGGTCACCCTCGATCCGGGCCACGCCAGGCCAGAGTCAGAGTCGCAAAGGCCCGCCCCGGCCGTACGAACTCGCCAATTTCGCCAAACATGAGCCCTACCTTCACGGCAGACGTAAGGGGCCTTTACCCCTGCCGTAAACCAAGAACGACTGCGGGGGCGCGTGATTGCGGCTAACCGTCAAAGACAGCCAATTTCGATGAATTCGGAAAGCAATCTTCGGTTTGCTGAGCACCATCTGTGCAGGCTAGGATCCGGCGCGAATATGACGGCGCTCACCAGGCGAGTCATCAGATGCATCGGGGGACGGTTCAAGTGAGTGAAGACAAGCCTGCAGTGGAGTTCGGCGAACAATCCGACGAAAACGACCAATCCAACAGCTGGATGGGACTCGGCATCGCAGCACTGATCTTTGGGGCGATCACTGTGGCGTTGGCGATTCCTGGCAACTGGGAAGAGTACATCGTCGGAAATGAAAGCCGCCGCTATCGCGGCCTGGTGAATATCGTCGAATTCATCGGGTACTGGCCGATCCTGATCATTGTCGCCGCAATCGCGGTGGTAGCGGGAGTGGCCGCGGTGACCCGCTTTGTCGCTGCACAATCACACAAAGAGAGTTAACACAATGGGCTTGTTCGACAAATACATTCAGAAGGTTGCCGGCAGCGGCCCCGACATTACCGTGCTTATGGCACGTCTCCTCGATCCCGAAGATGAGTACCTCAGTTGGACCAGCGCAACCCCCGAGGCATTTACCCGTGATAGCGGAGGAACTTCCCTGTCATGGGCCTTGATCAGCGCCGTAGTAGACAAGGCTTTGACCGCCGCTTCAACCAACAAGCACATCGGCGGCGCACAAGGTTCAATCGCCACCACTTTGCCCACTGACGGCGAGACACTCACCCTGGTGGCGAGCCGGAGCGGACTGTCCGTTTGGCGATTCATGGGCGGAGCCCAGGCAGATCCCACGCTCTACTACCGGATGAACGCCGAACACATCCGTTCAGTTACTGACACTGGCGACCGTGCCCAAGGTGGCGCTCGAATCTTCCGAGTGACCTTCTCCGACGACTCGTTCTTCGACTACCGAGTCCTCCACAACTACGACGAGTTCCTGTCGGCCTGCCAGCGCTTCGCGAGCTGACCGTCGATAGTGACCGGTGGTGGCACAAACCTCACCGGTCACTATCCGGCACCGCCGGTGGCTTGGGTGATGCCGGGAAATCCGCCGACCCGACGGCAGGCGGCTGGCCGCTGCCGGGTGCGTCGACGGATCGCTTTTGGGTAGCCAGCCGGGCTGAACGTCGGCCTTCTAGCGCCTCAGCTTCAGCGATGGCCTGTTGCACCGATGCCGCAGAATTGGCCTCGTCAGCCTTCTTCTGAGCTTCGATCTCTGCGAAGACATCGACCGGATCTGGAGCGGAGAAGCCGGACTCACCGTCGCCCTCAGCGTCGGAGTTTGGTGGCTGTTTGCCCACCAAAGTCCCTAGACCCTTCAGCGCATCGTTCAACTCGCTGGGGATAATCCACACTTTGTTTGATTCTCCGCGGGCCAGCTTCGGCAACATCTGGAGGTATTGGTAGGCCAACAACGACGACGACGGCTTGCCCGCATGTATCGCACTAAAGGTCGTGGTGATCGCCTGCGCGTCACCTTCGGCCCGCAACATCGCGGCTTGACGGTCTGCCTGGGCCCGAAGGACAGCGGACTCTCGTTCGCCCTGGGCCCGCAGAATAGCCGACTCACGATCACCGGAGGCCGACAAGATCTGCGACTGACGCTGGCCCTCGGCCAGCAAGATCGCGGCCCGCTTGTCACGCTCAGCCCGGGCACCTTTCTCCATCGCGTCGCGGATCGTCGCCGGGGGCTCGATCGAACGCAACTCAACCCGGTTCACTTTGATCCCCCACTTACCGGTGGCGTCATCCAAGACAGCGCGCAGCTTCTGGTTGATCTCCTCGCGGCTGGTCAGGGTCTGTTCCAGATCCAACCCACCGATGATGTTGCGCAACGTCGTCATCGTCAGCTGCTCGATAGCCTGGATGTAATTCTGTGCCTCGTATGCAGCACGGACCGGATCCACCACCTGGTAGTAGATCACCGAGTCGATACTGACCATCAAGTTATCTTCGGTGATGACGCCTTGCGGGGGGAATGGGACCACTGCTTCGCGCATATCCATCGTGTAGCGGACGGTGTCCAATAGAGGGACCAACAGATGTGGCCCAGGTTCCAGCGTGCGCCGGAACTTGCCGAGCCGCTCAACGACTCCCACCTGCTGCTGGCGAACGACACGTACGGCACGAGAAAGCACTGTGGCCGCCACCGCAACGACAACCAGCCACCCCAATACAACGATCAGATCATTCATGGACACTCCTCGGCTCGGTCGTGGCAGGCAGTCAGCCCGCCGATCTTCATGGCAACTCTTCGTGGCGGGGATACACCACCGCTACTGCCCCATCGATTTGATAAACCTCGATTTCGGTTCCCGCCGGAATGCGACCTTCGACAGCGCGAGCTGTCCAAGACTCGCCAGAAACCTTCACTTCACCACCGGTAGTCGTCACTTCACTCACCGCGATTCCGGTGGACCCCACCATCTTGTCCAGGCTGGACTGATACCCAGGGTCGGAGCGAATCTTGGCCAGCAACGTCGGACGAAGGAGCGCCAACATCGCCACGGCAACAGCCAACGCCACCGCAATCTGCAACCAGATCATCCCGGGGGCGACATATCCCGTCACGGCGCCAGCCAACGCGCCTGAAGCCAACATCAACAAAGTGAAATCCAGCGTGGCCGTTTCGGTCACAGCCAAAATCCCCGCCACGACCAGCCAGACGACCCAAATATTTGCTGCCAGCCACTCCATTGTTTGCCGCTCCGCTCCGGTCAGCTCACGCAGTCACCGTCGATCACGAGAACCTCAGGCCTCTATTCGACCACGGCGGCGCCCACTCATGCCACCGCCCCATCCGAATGGTGTCTGGCTCACAAGAAGCTGGACCGGAACACCGCCCGCGCCGCCCAACGACCCCCGTCGTTCGCAACCTCCAAGGGCATGTCAAAGGTGTAGCTCAACAAGTCGGAGGTGAGGGTCTGGTTGAGCGGCCCCGCAGCGACCGCACGACCACTCTTCATCAACAAAGCATGGGTGATTCCCAGCGGGATTTCCTCCACGTGATGCGTGACCAAGACGGTGGCTGGCGCATGAGGATCCATGCAAATCGCGCTTAACGTTCCTACCAGGGCCTCGCGTCCGGCAAGGTCCAATCCCGCAGCTGGCTCATCCAAGAGCAGCAACTCTGGATCGGTCATCAACGAACGGGCAATTTGGACACGCTTGCGCTCCCCCTCACTGAGGGTGCCAAAAGTGCGGTCCACGAGGTGGTCCACCCGCAGTCGGCGCATCAAGCCGTCAGCCCGCAGGAAATCCAGCTGGTCGTAGTCTTCGTGCCAACGCCCGGTGACCGCATAGGCCGCGGACACCACCACGTCGGAGACTTTCTCGCCTCGCGGAATCCGCTCGGCCAACGCTGCCGATGCCATCCCAATTCGGGGTCGCAAATCGAAAACGTCCACCGCCCCCAGACGGTCGCCCAGGATCATGGCCTCTCCCTGAGAGGGATGCCATTGCGCGCCGAGAACTTGAAGCAAGGTGGTCTTCCCCGCCCCGTTCGGGCCGATCACCACCCACCGCTCGTGCTCACCGATGGTCAGGTCGACCGCATCCAGCAGCGTGGCCCCGGATCGAATGATCGAGATCTTTTGAAGCCGTGCAACTGTCATGAGGCAAACCTATCCAAGTGACGAGGGCATGGTCGCGTTTGGAGAGCTCAGAGGAGACTCTGCCGGCCAGGTTCAGGCCCCGGTGGAATGCAAACCGCCGTCCACGTGAATCATTTCGCCAGTCGTCGCGCTAAACCAATCGCTGAGCAACGCCACCACCGCACGTGCCGCAGGCTCAGCGTCGGTGGAGTCCCACCCCAGGGGAGCCCGGTCACCCCAAATCGAGTTGAAGGCCTCCGCTCCAGGAATGGCTTTCTTCGCAATCGTGTCCAAGGGTCCCGCCGACACCAGGTTGCAGCGCACGCCCTCAGGGCCCAGATAACGCGCCAGATAACGCGAAGCACTCTCCAGCGCCGCTTTGGAGACGCCCATCCAGTCATAGGCCGGCCAGGTCACTGTGGCATCAAAGGTCAAGCCCACAATGGACGCCTTCGAGGCAAGCAGCGGCTTGCATGCCATCGCCAGGCTGACCAACGAGTACGCCGAAACGTGCATCGAGGTGCCGACGTCACTGAACGCAGTGGTGAGGAACTTGCCCCCCAAAGCGGTCTCCGGGTTCGCAAAAGCGATGGAATGGACGACACCGTCCAGGTGGTCAAAATGCTCACCAAGAAGCTCGGGAAGGCGCTCCAGATGTGAGTCGTCGGTGACGTCCAGTTCAATCAGCGCCGGTTCCGGATCGAGCCGCTTCAGCACCCGCGAAGTCAGACTCATCGCCCGGCCAAAGTTGGAAACCACCACGGTGGCCCCTTCGGCTTGGGCGATTTCCGCCACTCGGTAACCGATCGAGGTGTTCATCGTCACCCCGGCGACCAGGATGTTCTTGCCTTCTAAAATTCCCATTGCTGCCTTCTCCTGCTCAGATACCCATACCAAGGCCGCCATCGACTGGCAACACGATCCCACTCACAAAACCCGCCTGGTCTGAAGCGAGGTACCGCACGGCGGCCGCCACTTCCTCCGGATTCCCAAAACGCCCCACCGGGGTTTGTCCCCGATAAAAGTCGCGGACGTCATCCTTCAAGTCGGCGGTCATGTCCGTCTCGATGAAACCGGGCGCAATCACATTAGCCGTCACACCACGGCCACCCAGTTCCCGCGTCAAGGAACGTGCCATGCCGACCAATCCGGCTTTGGCCGCCGCGTAATTCACCTGACCAGGGCTGCCGAGCATGCTCACCACCGAGCCCATGAAGATCATTCGCCCGAATCGGGCCCGGATCATCGAGCGTGCCGCCCGCTTGGCGAAACGGAAGGCGGCGACCAGATTTACCTGCATCACCTCGTCGAAGTCGGATTCACTCATCCGCAAGACCAACGTGTCACGGGTGATTCCTGCGTTCACCACCAAAATCTCCACCGGGCCATGGGCTGCTTCGACCTCAGCGAAAGCCGCATCAACGGCCTCAGGGTCGGTCACATCGCAGGCAATCCCCCGCACGCCTTCTGGGGCGATACCGGAACTCGACAGCCCCGCAACACGATGACCGTTGGCAGCGAAATCTGCAGCCACGGCAGCGCCGATTCCTCGACTGGCGCCCGTCACGAGGACGCTTCGCGCACCGGAAGTACTTGATTCACTCACGCGGGAAGGCTAGCGGAAACGACCCCGATGCTTGCATTCGAGTCACGAAATCGTCCAACGATCCGCTGATCGAAAGGCAACATTCATCCGCCACAGGTCGCGGATGCGATTGAATGGCTGTCACACCCCGGCTCAACCTTGGCGCCACCCCACCGCCACGGAACGGAGAGGTTCCTTGAAGCGACTTGGCTTGCTCATTATCGCGACAGCCCTGACGCTATCGGGCTGCGCCGGTTCGAGAAGCCCTCTCGCCTTGGACGGCACCTCATGGACAGTCACCGAGATCGAGAGGACGGCCACCGTCAGCGCCCAGCCACCAACGGTCGACTTCACTCACACGCGCATCACCGGAACGACGGGGTGTAACCGTTATTCAGCGGCCTACACCACGGATCGGCAGGCGCTGAGTGTTTCGCCCCTCGCGGCGACACGGATGGCCTGCAGCCCACCGGAGATCATGAGCCAAGAGACTCGGTTCACCATCGCTTTGGGCAAAGTCGCCACCTTCAGCGGCGATGCCACCACGATTCACCTCTTCGATGCCTCGAACACCGAAGTCCTCACCCTGCGCGCCCCAGCCAGAAACACTCCTTCGGTTTCGGCATCACTCGTCTCCGTCACCGGGGACGCCGTCGCCACTGCCCAAAAGAACGCTTTCATCCTCACCTTGTCCTCAGTCAGTACGTGGAAGATCAGCGACGAACATCTCCACTTGCCAGCCTTGGACGGTTCACGATTGGAGCTGCAAACCCCGTGAGATTTGAACGCATCGCCCCCACCCTTCGCTGCCCACACTGCGGCGATTCACTCACCCTGACCGAAAAGACCTTGTGCTGCACCAATGGGCATAGCTTCGATATTGCGCGTGCTGGTTATGTGAACTTGTCCAACGGCCCCGAACCAGCCAATGCCGACACCAAAGCGATGCTGGACGCGCGCGGACGCGTCCATGCCGCGGGGATCTTCACCCAAGTTCGCGACACCGTCACCGCCTTGACCCACGGACGCCAAGCCGTTCTCGAAGCCGGGTCAGGAACCGGTGAATACCTCGCTGCGGCACTGGGGTCAGACCCGGCGGCCATCGGATTGGCCCTCGACGTTTCCAAAGCAGCTGCCCGACGATGCGCTCACGCCGATCCCCGAATCGCCGCCGTCATCACCGATGTGTGGCAGCCGTTGCCCGTCAAGGACCACAGCTTCGATGCCGTGTTGGCCGTCTTCGCACCCCGCAACTTGCCCGAATTCGCCCGCGCCCTGCGGCGGGACGGACGCTTCGTGGCGGTCACTCCTCGCAGCGGACACCTGGCCGGCCTGCGAGACAGTTACGGCCTGTTGGACATTCAGCATGGCAAAGCTGAACAGATTGCCGCCGCGGCCGCAGAGTTCTTCGACCTGGTGGACACCCGGGTAGTGAAATACCGCGTCCCCGTCAGCGAAGGGCTCGCCAGCGACCTCATCGCGATGGGCCCCAACGCCTTTCACACCCTCCCCGAGTCGGTGACGGCTTCGGTCATCAACATCGATGTCACCGTGCAATCCTTCCGTCCCATCCTCGGCTGAACGGCAGCGGTGCGAAGATAAAAGCATGCTGACGTGGCCCGATGGTGACACCTCCGCGATTCTCGCTGCCCTCACTCAGCATCTCGATAGTGAACTACCGCACGCTTTGGCTTTGCGCCGCGAGCTTCATCGTCACCCCGATCTCAGTGGCGCCGAACGCCCCACGGCCGACCGGCTACGTCACGCTCTGCCTACTTTTGCGGCCACCCGGGTGGCCGATACCGGGTTTATGGTGCGGCTCGGCCCGCCCGGCCCCGCAGTGATGCTCCGCGCCGAGTTAGATGCGTTGCCGCTTGTTGAGGCCACCGGGGTTGACTGGGCTGCCACCGGCACGGTGATGCACGCCTGCGGTCATGACGTTCACCTGGCCGCGCTGTGGGCGCTCCTGCAAGCCGCACGCAAAGTCACGCTTCCGGTGGGGATGATCGGCCTTTTCCAACCGCGGGAAGAAATCCAGCCCTCGGGAGCCCAATCAGTCGTTGCCTCCGGAGTGCTCAACGAGTCCGATATTGCAGCTGTCGTCGGTTCCCACGTCCAGCCCCGGGTGATGCACGGCGTGGTGAGCACCGGAGAGGGGGCGGTCAATGCCGCCGCCGACGAATTTGAAATCACCATTTACGGCCAACCCGGACACGGCGCCTATCCGCACATCGCTGTCGACCCTGTGCCGATCCTGGCCTCCATCATTGCCGGCATGCAGGAACTGATCAGCCGCACGATTGATCCCACTCACCCTGCAGTGATCACCATTGGACGCGTTGAAGCCGGCACGGCCTCGAACATCATCGCGGCCCGGGCCCACCTTTCGGGGGTGATACGCACGATGTATGAGCAGGACCGCACCCACCTTCACACGGCGATCCGCACCCTGGCCGAATATGCCGCCGCCGCCCGCGGCACCACCGCCGACGTGACGGTCACCACCGGACACCCACTCCTGGTCAACGATCGTCGTCTCGTTCAGTTCGCCGATCCCCTGCTCGATCGCCTGGGGATCCCGGTGGCGCGCGACCCATTCCGGTCTTGCGGCGCCGACGACTTCTCTCACTACTCCGAAATCGCTCCCACCTTGATGATGTTCGCTGGCGTCGGCCAAGACCCGGCAGCGCCGGTTAGTCAGGCAGCAGCCAATGATCGGGTCCAGGTTGGCCTTCACCACCCCACCTTCTTGCCCTCGTCTGAGGCCGTTGGCCTGGTCGCCCGATCATTGTTGGCCGGCTATCTCGCCGGCGCCCAGCTGGCGCAGCATTGAGATGTCGCTGCAGCACATCCATCTTCGCCACCGATCAGCGCCGACCACCTCAAGCGGTGCCCTGTTCACCCGCTGCGGCTCCCGGCTGGTCAGCCTCGTCGCGGAATGGCTAGGGTGCCGCCATGCGCGTCACCGAATCTGCTACCTCGGCCCTGCGCGAGTTCTTCAGCGGAGTCGCCCTCTTCTTCCACGCACTGCGCCTGATGGCTCACCGACCGCGGCTCTACCTGCGCGGTCTCATCCCCGGTGCAATCGCCTTCCTGATCTTGACAGCAGGGATCATTGCCGTGGTCTTCGGCCTGGACGGCGAAACCCGTGTATTGACCGGTTTCACTCACGGCTGGGTGCCGTGGCTGCGCAGCGCGGTCGAGATCGCAACCCGGATTGCTGTGGTGGGACTGAGCGTGTTGCTCGCCATGTGGGCCTTCACCAGTTTGGCGCTCCTGCTTGGGCAGCCCTTCTTTGAGCGCATCTGCACTGATTTGGACGATGAGGCCGGGGTACCCGAGGCACCCGCCACAGATTTCTGGAAGGACCTGCTTGTCGAGTTCCGCGACTCGCTCAGGGTCGGCGTTCTCGTTGCCGTCGTCGCACTTGGCCTCTTCATCGCAGAGTTCATCCCCGTTGTCGGGCAGACGGTCGTCCCGGTGATTGCGGCCGGGTTCGGCGGATGGGCGCTCATGCTGGAGCTCAGCGGGGTACCGTTTGCCCGCCGAGGATTCGACCTGACTGGCCGTCGACTTTGGCTGCGGCGCCATCGGGCCCGCGTCTTGGGCCTGGGCGTGACCCTCTTCTTAGTCTTTTTGATCCCGCTCGGCGCCGTGCTCTTCATGCCGGTTGCTGTGGCTGCTGCCACCGTCCTGACCCAAAGGATTGTGCCGACGGCCTCGACGGATCACGCCAAGCTGACCAGTTCCAGATAGTCGGGATTCCAGAGGTCCTCGGCCCCGTCAGGAAGCAGCAGGACCCGGTCAGGCTCCAAGGCGCGAACAGCCCCCTCATCGTGGGTGACGAGCACAACAGCTCCGGCATAGTCCCGGATGGCAGCGAGCACTTCCGCGCGGGAGGCCGGATCGAGGTTGTTGGTGGGTTCGTCGAGCAGCAAAACGTTGGCGGCACTCACCACCAGCATGGCTAAGGCCAGCCGAGTCTTCTCGCCACCCGATAGCACCCGAGCTGGCTTCTCGACGTCGTCCCCGGAAAAGAGGAACGAGCCCAGGATTTTGCGCACCTCGGTCTCGTTGAGTTCTGGCGAGGCGCTGATCATGTTGTCCAACACACTTCGGGAGACGTCCAAGGTTTCGTGTTCCTGGGCGTAATAACCCAGACGCAATCCATGCCCAGGAATCACTTCGCCGGTGTCGGCATCTTCGATCCCGCCCAGCAGGCGCAACAAAGTGGTCTTCCCGGCGCCGTTGAGACCCAAGATCACCACTTTTGATCCCTTGTCGATGGCCAGATCGACGGCGGTGAAGACTTCCAACGAGCCATAGGACTTACTCAGGTCGGTCGCAGTCAGCGGTGTCTTCCCGCACGGTGCGGGTTGAGGAAGCCGAATCCGGGCCACTCGGTCCGTGGCGCGTTCAGCGTCCAGCCCGGCCAAGAGCTTTTCGGCCCGTTTTGCCATGTTCTGCGCGGCGACGGCCTTGGTCGCCTTGGCGCGCATCTTGTCAGCTTGAGCCATCAAGGCGTCGGCTTTACGTTCGGCGTTGGCACGTTCGCGCTTTCGGCGCTTCTCGTCGGTTTCACGCTGTAACAGGTACCGTTTCCAGTCCATCGCGTAGAGATCCAGCTCGGCGCGATTCGCGTCCAGGTGGAAGACCTTATTCACCGTGCTTTCCAGCAGTGCCACGTCGTGCGAGATCACCAGCAGGCCACCGGGGTAGGACTGCAGAAAGCCACGCAGCCAGGTGATCGAGTCGGCATCCAAGTGGTTGGTCGGTTCGTCCAGGAGCAACGTGTCCGCACCCGAAAAGAGAATTCGCGCCAGTTCGACCCGGCGGCGTTGACCACCAGACAATGTGGCCAAGGGCTGGCCCAATACCCGATCGTCCAGGCCAAGGTTCGCCGCGATTCGCGCAGCCTCTGCTTCGGCTGCATAACCGCCAGCTGCAGCAAGTTCAGCCTCTGCTCGAGCGTAGGAAGCCATGGCGGCCTCTTGCTCCGCTCCGGTGCGCTCAGCCATCGCCACCGAGTGGGAGGTGAGACGTCGAAGGATCGAATCGAGGCCACGAGCGGAGAGAATCCGATCCTTCGCCTGCTGCTCCAATTCACCGGTACGTGGGTCTTGAGGCAAATACCCCACGGGAGCCGAACTCGTGGCGGTACCCGCCGCGGGCAGTCCCTCACCGGCCAGTATTCGGGTCAACGTGGTCTTGCCGGCACCGTTTCGACCGACCAGGCCGATCTTGTCACCGGCAGCGACCCGGAAAGAGGTTGGGGACAGTAGCAGACGGGCACCCGCCCGCACTTCGAGGTCTTTGACTACCAGCATTGCCCGGACAGACTACCGGGCCGAGTCCGTGCCTTTGGGCGGCCGTCCTCGTTTGGGCAGTTTTCCGGCAGCGCTCGGCAGCCGTCCGGCGGAGCTCAGCGAACGACGCAGCAAGAGCTCCACGTGGGAATTCAACGAACGCAGGTCATCCGACGCCCACTGTGCCAGGGCTTGATGCACGGCCGGGTCAAGGCGGAGCAGGACCGACTTACGTTCCCGCCCTGCTCCACCTTCGGTTTCGGCACTCATCTCAGGTGTACAGCGACCCGGTATTCACCACCGGGGTGGCCTGGGATGATCCGCAAAGCACAACCAGCAGGTTGGAAACCATGGCCGCTTTGCGTTCCTCGTCCATGTCCACCACGTCGTCGGCTTCCAACTGACGAAGAGCACCTTGCACCATGCTCACGGCACCTTCGACGATCTTTTCTCGGGCCGCGATCACGGCGGCTGCCTGTTGACGCTGCAACATGGCGTGAGCGATCTCGGGCGCATAGGCCAAACTCGAGATACGCGCCTCAACCACTTCGAGCCCAGCAATCGCGATACGTGCGGCCACTTCTTCAGCCAGTTCAGCGGCGATCTTCTCGGTCGAACCGCGCAGCGACTCTTCATTGGCGTCGGCCTGGTCGTAGGGGTGAATCGAGGCAACATGCCGCAGCGCCGATTCGGCCTGTACCCGAACGAAGTCGGGATAGGAATCCACCGCAAAGACTGCTTTGGCGGTGTCGGCAACCTGCCAGACGATGATCGCAGCAATGTTGACGGGGTTGCCGTCGGCATCATTGACCTTCAGCTCGTTGGTCTCGAAATTTCGAACCTTCACCGAGACTTTCCGCGATGCCACCAGTGGCCACGTCATCTGTATGCCGGGACGACGAAGGGTGCCGATATAGCGTCCGAAGAACTGCACGACGGCGGTATCACCAGGACTCACCACCTGGATGCCGGTTATCGGGATCACGAAGAGAACCGAAAACAGGATTCCCCAGATCACGTACCCGAGTGGATTGCCGCCTGCCTCGCCGGCAAATGCGGCCATCACGAAGCTCCACACCGCCACAACGGCCAGAACCGCCGCGGCCAGGATGCCCAACAGCCCGTTGGTCGACCAGGCCCGGTGTTCACTCACTTGGACGCGAACACCGTCGTGCCCCACAGGGGCCCCTGCATTGGCATCAAACGACGTGCTCGGTGCTGACTCCTGACCAGACATCTGCCCTCACTCCCATAACGAATAAATCTGATATCAAATAGATATCAGATTATCGCCGGAAAAGCGAGGGTCCGTCAGACGTTGTAGCCGATGGCGCGCAACTGCTCGCGACCGTCGTCGGTGATCATCTCCAGACTCCACGGCGGCAACCACACCCAGTTGATCGTCACCGAATTCACCAGGCCCTCCAGGGCAAGCATGGTGTTGTACTCAATCTGATCCGTCAGCGGGCAGGTGGGCGACGTCAGGGTCATATCGATCACCGCATCATTGCCCACGTCAATAGTGACGCCATAGACCAGACCAAGGTCAACAACATTGAGACCCAACTCAGGATCAACCACATCCTTCATGGCCTCCAAGACATCATCTTCGGTTGGCCGGGCATTCGGAACCTGACCAGGCAAGACATCAGTCACCCGATCCGATGGACGTTCTGATTCGCTCATTTCACTCCTGCTTCATTTCGACGCTCAGAGCATGGGCCACCGCATCCTTGAACGCCGACCAACCCAGCAATGCGCATTTCACCCGCGCCGGATACTGCGCGACACCGACAAACGCGATCGCATCCTCCAGCCGATCCTCATCAGGCTCAAAATGCCCTTGCGAGTGCATCATCTCGGTGAACTCACCGCTCAACTCCATCGCCTCGCCGATGGTCTTACCAATCACCAGATCGGTCATCACCGAGGTTGACGCTTGCGAGATCGAGCACCCGACTCCGGAGTAGGAGACGTCAACGATCCGGTCACCATCGAGCGTCACCCGCAGCACCAATTCGTCCCCGCAGCTCGGATTGACGTGTTCAACCTCGGCCTGAAAAGGCTCGCGCAATCCGGCATGATGCTTGGCCTTGTAATGATCCAGGATGATCTCCTGGTACATCGCCTCCACGCTCATCGGTGCCCCCCGAAAAACTCTCCAACATAGGACAGACCTTCGGCCAACGCATCCACTTCAGCAGTCGTGGTGTAGAGATACAGCGACGCCCTGGTGGAGGCCACAATTCCGAGTCGTTCATGCAGCGGGCGGGCACAGTGATGCCCACCGCGAACCGCAATCCCCCGCGCATCAAGCAGCTGCATGATGTCGTGCGGGTGGATCTCGGTGCCATCTGCCGCATTCAAAGTGAAGGAAATCGCCCCGCTGCGGTCAAC
>CAYWIN010000002.1:0-14255 GCA_964458365.1 uncultured Propionibacteriaceae bacterium | reverse complement strand
GTCAACCGGCTGGCGCGGACCCAACAGCGTCAGACCAGGCACCCGCGCGATTCGCGTCAAAGCGTAGGCGGTGATTCGTTCCTCATGCAGGGCGATGTTTTCCATGCCGATTCCACTGAGGTAGTCGATCGCCGCACCCAAGCCCACCGCTTGTGCGATCGGCGGCGTCCCGGCCTCGAATCGGTAAGGCGGTTTGGCATAAGTTGAGCCGGTCAGTCGGACCACGTTAATCATTTCGCCGCCGCCCAGAAAGGGAGGCAAGGTCTCCAGTATCTCGGAGCGTCCCCACAGGACCCCGATCCCGGTCGGCCCCAACATCTTGTGCCCGGTGAAGGCCACCAGATCGGCGCCCATCGTTTGAACGTCCACCCCGGCATAGGGCACCGCCTGCGAGGCATCGGCAACAACCACCGCACCAACCGCGTGCGCTTTCGCCGCGATCTCCGCGACCGGGTTTGCGGTACCCAAGACGTTCGACACCGCCGTGATCGAGACAACTTTGGTCCGCTCGTTAATCAACGAATCGGCCTCAGCAGCCTCCAGATCTAGCCGTCCGTCTTCAGTGATGTCGTACCACCGCAGCACTGCCCCGGTTCGTTCCGCAGCCAACTGCCACGGAACGATGTTGGAGTGATGCTCCATCACGGAGATCACGATCTCGTCGCCGGGACGAAGCCGCGCTGACAGCGTGTGCGCCGCGAGGTTCAACGCTTCGGAGGCGTTCTTGGTGAAAACCACCTCTTCTGGCCCGGCAGCGCCAATGAAATCAGCAACCTTGGCGCGCGCCCCCTCATAGGCCGCCGTGGCTTCCATTCCCAGAGTGTGCATGGCCCGAGCCACATTGGCATTGTGTTCGCGGTAGTGGGCGTCAATCGCGTCGATCACCGACGCGGGTTTCTGCGACGTATTGGCAGAGTCGAGATATACCAGCGGCATGCCCGCAACGTCCCGAGACAGAATCGGGAAGTCGGTGCGGATCGCCGCAACGTCGTAGCCGGTTGTGTCAGGCATCGGCCTTGGCGGCTTTCACGAAGCGGTCGTAACCCTCGAGCTCCAAGCGATCGGCCAGTTCTGCGCCACCTTCAGCGACGATGTGTCCATCGACGAAGACGTGGACGAAGTCCGGTTTGATGTAGTTCAGGATCCGCGTGTAGTGGGTAATCAACAGCACGCCACGGTCACCGGCGGCGGCGTAGCGGTTCACCCCTTCGCTCACAATGCGCAAGGCATCGATGTCGAGACCGGAGTCCGTTTCATCAAGAATCGCGAACTTCGGGTTCAAGATCTCAAGTTGGGCCACTTCAGCGCGCTTCTTCTCGCCACCGGAAAAACCCTCATTGAGTGAGCGGCTGGCGAAGGTGCCATCCAGACCGACCTTTTCCAAGGCCACGTTGACCTCTTTGACCCAGGTACGCACCTGTGGGGCCTCACCGGTAAGAGCGGTCTTGGCCGTGCGGAGGAAGTTCGCCACCGAGACTCCGGGAACCTCAATCGGGTATTGCATCGCCAGATAGAGCCCGGCCCGAGCCCGCTCGTCCACGCTCATTTCGGTCAGCTCTACCCCATCCAAGGTCACCGAACCTGAGGTGATGTGGTACTTGGGATGACCCGCAATGGAGTACGCCAGGGTCGATTTCCCTGACCCGTTCGGGCCCATGATGGCGTGCACTTCGCCGGTCCCCACGGTCAAATCGACACCCTTAAGGATCTCTTTGGGGCCGGACTCGGTTTCAACCTCAACGTGCAGTCCGCTGATCCGAAGTTCGCTCATCTTTATCAATTCTCCTGGCTCGGGATCGGGTTGTCTTGATCGATATGGATCTCGGTGCCATCCATTTGCACCGGAAAGGTCGGGACGGATCGGACCGCGGGAGGGTCCAGCGGTGCGCCGGTACGCAGATCAAAACGCGCACCGTGAGCAGAACATTCCAGGCTGCATCCCTCCACCCAGCCTTCACTAAGTGGCACCTCTTCATGGGAGCATTCATCACGCAGGGCGAAGACTCCTTGGTCGGTGTTCACCACGGCGATGGGGTAATCCCCGCCCAGATCGACCGAAACCACTTCACCCATTGGCACCTCGGCCAGATCGCAGGCCTTTTGGAAGCTCATTCGCTGACCGCCGCGGGACCGCTGACGAGAACTTCAAGTTCAGCTTCGACTGCGGCCATCAGGCGGGTCTCCACCTCTGGCACCTTGATCCGGCGGATGATGTCGACAAAGAAGCCGTGAACCACCAGCCTGCGAGCTTCCGCTTCACTGATTCCGCGGGAACGTAGATAGAAGAGCTGCTCGTCATCGAAACGTCCGGTTGTTGAGGAGTGGCCGGCGCCCTCAATCTCCCCAGTTTCGATCTCCAGGTTCGGCACCGAATCAGCCCGGCAACCTTCGGTCAGCAGCAAGTTCTTGTTCGTCTCGTAGGTGTTGATTCCCTCGGCGACCTTGCGAATCAACACGTCCCCAACCCAAACCGAATGAGCGTCGTCGCCTTGCAATGCTCCGCGGTAATCCACATGGCTTCGGGTGTGGGGCTGATTGTGGTCGACAAAAAGCCGGTGCTCCACATGCTGGCCGGCGTTGACGAAGTACACGCCAAACTGCTCAATCGAGCCGCCGGGGCCTGCGAAGCTGACCGTCTCTGCCAGGCGCACCACGTCACCACCCAAGCTGGCTGCCACCGTACGTACCTGGGCATCTCGACCCACCGAAATCGCATGATGCGCACCATGGATAGCGGTGGGATCCCAATCAGCGATCGTGACGAACGTCACCTCAGCACCGTCACCCACCCTTACATCGGTCTTGCCCACCATGGTGGCGCTACCGACGTAGTACAAAACGATCGTCGCCTTCGCTTGGGCTCCAACGGTGACAATCAGGTGTTCAGCGACGCTCGTCCCGGTACCCGTGGCCGTGATGACGACGGGCTCAGCAAGCTCCACGCCCGCCGGGATATCCAGAGTCTGGGCCGTCCCCGCATTCTGTCCTGCCAACGCCGAAACCCGGTCAATTGGCGCTTCAACGGCACGCTGACGAGCGAGCTCGCCAGGCAGCGGTCCGAAATGAACAGATTCCGGGGCGTTCACCTGCCATTCCAGGTGATCCTCAGTCGGTTCGCGATCAACCAACAGCCCGGCGATCCGTCGCAGTGGAGTGAATCGCCACACCTCTTCTCGTCCGGTGGGCATCGGATGGTCACCCAAGTCCCAGGACGACGTGGGATGCAGATGGGAGGCGACAGTTTCTAGCGCCTCGGCCACGTTCGGCTCAACAGTCACGTATGAATCCCTCTACTCGCGGCCGCGGGCTCAGCCCACGGACCCTTCCATCTGGAGTTCGATCAATCGGTTCAACTCGAGGGCATATTCCATCGGCAGCTCTCGAGCAATAGGTTCCACGAAGCCACGCACGATCATCGCCATGGCTTCGTCTTCGCCCATACCGCGACTCATCAAGTAAAAGAGCTGATCTTCACTGACCTTGGACACGGTGGCCTCATGCGCCATCGAAACATCGTCAGTGCGAACATCCACATAGGGGTAGGTGTCCGAACGGGAGATCGTGTCGACCAGGAGTGCGTCACATTTGACCGAGCTGGCCGAATGATGGGCATCTTCGGTGACCTGAACCAGCCCTCGGTAGGACGCACGCCCACCGGCCCGAGCCACCGACTTGGAGATGATCGAGCTCGAGGTATGGGGAGCGGCATGAACCATCTTTGAGCCCGCGTCTTGATGCTGGCCCTCTCCGGCAAACGCGATGCTGAGGGTCTCGCCGTGGGCGTGCTCGCCCATCAAATAGACCGCCGGGTATTTCATCGTCACTTTGGAACCGATGTTCCCATCGACCCATTCCATGGTGCCGCCTGCTTCGACCGTGGTGCGTTTGGTCACCAGGTTGTACACATTCGTCGACCAGTTCTGAATCGTGGTGTACCGAACCCGGGCGTTCTTTTTGACGATGATCTCCACCACAGCTGAATGCAAGGAGTCCGAGGAATAGATCGGAGCCGTACATCCCTCGACGTAATGCACATGCGAGCCTTCGTCGGCGATGATCAGCGTTCGCTCGAACTGCCCCATGTTCTCGGTGTTGATCCGGAAGTAGGCCTGCAGCGGAATCGACACGTGCACGCCGGGCGGCACATAGATGAAAGATCCTCCCGACCACACTGCTGTGTTCAATGACGCGAACTTGTTGTCGCCGGCAGGCACCACTGAGGTGAAGTACTTTTCGAAGATCTCAGGATGCTCTTTCAGCCCGGTATCGGTGTCCAGGAAGATCACGCCCTGGCGCTCCAGTTCTTCGTTGATCTTGTGATAGACCACTTCGGACTCATATTGGGCAGCAACGCCCGCGACGAGCCGGGCTTTTTCGGCCCCCGGAATCCCTAGACGGTCATAGGTCCGTTTGATGTCTTCGGGAAGGTCTTCCCAGGTCTGTGCCTGCTTCTCCGTGGAACGCACGAAGTACTTGATGTTGTCGAAGTCGATGCCACTCAAATCGCCACCCCAGCTGGGCATGGGCTTGCGTTCATAGAGCTTCAGGGCTTTGAGCCGAAGCTCCAGCATCCATTCGGGCTCGTCCTTCAGCGCTGAGATCCGCCGAACCACACTCTCATTGAGACCGCGCTGGGCAGACATTCCGGCGGCATCAGAATCATGCCAGCCATATTGATAGGCGCCCAGAGCATCCAAATGCTCCTTCTGCGTGGCACCCAAACCGGGGGCCGAATCGGCGGTCGCGGTCATACCGTCTTCCTTTCTGGTCCGGTACTGGACACTCGGATCGGACGTGGGAGATGCGTGGTGCATACTCCATCGCCGTGCGCGATCGTGGCCAGTCGTTGCACATGCGAGCCCAGGAGCTGAGCAAAAGCTTGTGTCTCGGCCTCACAAAGCTGAGGAAATTCGGCCGCGACGTGCGCTACTGGACAGTGGTACTGGCACAGCTGAACACCAGAGGCCACGGGCTTCAACGAGGCAACAAAACCCCCAGCAGTCAACGCTTCAACCAACGCTTCGGCCGGGGTGTCGTATTCCGGACGCAGCGCCTCGAAGCGTTCCAAAATCGGTTCGCTGACCACCCGAGCAAAATCGTCGATCGCCGACTCGCCACCGAGTAGTTCGACCTGACGAATCGCGGTCACGGCCAGCTGGTCATAGGCCTGAAAGAACGTCGCTCGACCGGCATCGGTCAGTTCGAAGACCTTTGCCGGACGTCCGCGTCCGCGCCGGCCGTAAACCCGCTGCTCGCGGCTACTCATTTGGCCGGATTCAAGCAACACCGTCAGGTGACGTCGCACCGCAGCAGGAGTCAGCCCGAGGCGTTCGGCAAGGTCTCCAGCGGTCGACGGACCATGCTGAAGAATCGAACGCGAGACCCTGTTTCGGGTGGAGGCATCAGCCGCGGCTTGACCGTCATCCACCGTCGAGATCTGACCGTCACTTTTCACAACGTCATTCTTGCCTAAATAGTCATGGTGCGCCAAGCGTTCTCATTTTTGATACGCACAACTCTGCCTGCTTCCCCGTCGCGGCGAATGTTTTCATCGGCCTGCGCCCCTGGGTCGCTCGGCGTATCGTCGTGATTGCGGAAGACATCAGGGCCCGGTTCCCGTCACAGAAGACGAGTCCCCCGACAACCGGACCTCGCGCTTCCATCGTGGTGGCCCAACCGGACCATCGCCCCCACAATGATCGGCTCCCAGCCGAACGAGCACGGTACGCACCCCTTGCTGAGTGGGTCGTTTCAGGGTCGAGATCCCCTCAGATGTACCGCGGGTTGGCCACCGACTTCTCCGCCAAGAAGCGGTGGCCAACCCGGAACTCGCTGAGCTGGAGTCACGTGTCACAGCCCGATAGCATGTGCACCGGCCGGTCGGCCTGACAAGCAAGGGAGTTGAACGAATGACGGTGCCTAGCGCGCAAGTAGTTCGACACGAAGATCTCGGTGACCTTGCCCAACGCACAGCCATGCGGCTTTTGACCACTTTGATTGAGCTGCAGGCCGACGAGTACGTTCCACAGCTTTGCCTTGCCGGTGGCCGAGTGGCCATGGCTACCTACACCGCTTTCGCCCGGCTCGTCCCGGGTTCCGGACTCGACACCAGTCGGCTTGAGCTGTGGTGGGCCGACGAGCGATTCGTCCCGGCCGAGGACCCCGAACGCAACGCTGGCCCGGCACTCGCTCTTCTCGCCAGCAGCTTTGCCGTCGATCCAGCCCGCACGCACTCCATGCCCAGCGCAGACGGCACGATCGACGCCGACGCGGCGGCCGCGATCTATGCCAAAGAACTGGGCGAGACAACCTTCGATATCTGCCTTGTCGGTCTGGGGCCACTGGGCAACATTGGTTCGATCTTCCCGAATCACCCCTCCAGCGAACCGAGCAGCCAACCGGTGATCGGCGTCAGCGATGCACCCCTTGACCCGCCGGAACGGATCAGCCTCACGATCGAACGCATCAACAGCTCACGCCGAGTGTGGGTCCTGGCCGGCGGACGCGAAAAAGCAGAAGTCGCTGCCCGAGCGCTCGGCGGGGACACCTCAGTCTTGGCCGCAGGCGTCCACGGCCAAGAACAGACGTTGTGGTTGATGGGGCCAAAGGCCGCCGCCAAACTGCCCTATTTCGAATGCAGCTACTGAGCGAGTCGGTCAGTAGATAACTTCGCCGGAAGCCCTGCGCGCACGCAAAGTCTCCAAAGCTTCAGTCAGAATCGCCACCGCTTCGTCCTCGGTACGACGTTCCTTCACATAAGCCAAGTGAGTCTTGTACGGCTGAATCTTCGGCGGAGGCGGAGGATTCTCGGCGTCCAGGTTTGCGGGCAAACCACAGCGCGGACAATCCCAGGTCTCTGGCACTGCTGCTTCGGCGGCAAAAGCCGGCCGCGTCTCATGTCCGTTCGCACAGAAGTACGAAACGTACAGTCGAGGGGCTGCATCGCCACGCTCGGCTTCCCCCATGGGGCCAGCCCCTACCCGGCTTCCCCGGATCGCACTGCCACCAACCACTAGTGTGCTCCCTTACCCTCGCTGAGGCGCGCCTCAGCCAATCACTCCGAAATCGCCGAAGAACCGATATAGCACCAACAAACCGATGATGCATGACAGCCAAATGAGACCAACCACAATGGTGAGGCGGTCAAGATTACGTTCAGCTACCGAAGTGCCACCCATGCCTGTAGACATGCCGCCACCAAAAAGATCTGACATCCCCCCACCGCGACTCTTGTGCAACAGGATGAAAGATGCCAGGGCGATGCTGGTGATCACCACCACCACCGAGACCGTCAAGATCGGCCAGGTCATTTTCCCGGTCGAAGCCGCCAATGGGGTGAAGAGTTCAATCACGCCGAGAATCCTAACTCAGAATCACCGACATAACCGAACGCACCGCCCCCGATCACGGTGCGACGTAAAACATGACGATCTTGGCGAACTCGTCAGCCTTCAAACTTGCGCCCCCGACCAGCGCTCCATCCACGTCGGGTTCGGCCATAATCTCGACCACATTGCTGGCCTTCACCGAACCGCCGTATTGGATCCGTACGGCCTCGGCAGCGTCAGGACCAAAGGCTCGTTCGACATAGGCCCGAATAGCGCCACACACCTCCTGCGCGTCAGCAGGAGTGGCCACTTCACCGGTGCCAATCGCCCAGACCGGTTCATAGGCAATCACCGCAGCAGCGACCTGGTCGGCGCTCAGCGGGGCCAAACACTGCTCAACCTGCCCCAAGACATGCTCAACATGGGTGCCCGCCTTGCGAATCTCCAGAACCTCTCCACAGCAAATGATGGGGGTCATCCCGGCAGCGAAGACGGCTTTCGCCTTTTCACCGATCAGCGCATCAGTCTCGCCGTGGTACTCACGACGTTCAGAATGGCCAACCACGACGTAGCTGCATTTCAGTTTGGCGAGCATCTCAGCGGAGATCTCTCCGGTGTAGGCCCCCGACTCGTGCACCGAAACGTCCTGGGCACCCCATTTCACCGGCAAATCGTCGCCCTCAATCACCGTCTGCACTGAGCGCAGGTCTGTGAACGGCACAATCACTGCCACCTCAGACTTCTTCGGGTCATAGCGGAAGTCTTTCAACGTCCAGGCAAGTTTCTGCACCAGCCCCGTCGCCTCGACGTGGTTCAGGTTCATCTTCCAGTTGCCCGCCATGAGCGGCAATCGGCTCATCTCAGTTCTCCTCTTCCAAAACCGCAAGACCGGGCAGTTCCTTGCCCTCTAGGTATTCCAGCGACGCACCGCCACCGGTTGAAATGTGTCCGAATGCGTCGTCGGCAAAACCCAACTGGCGCACAGCGGCAGCGGAGTCTCCCCCACCAACCACAGTGAATCCCGCCGTCGTCGACAGGGCTGTGGCGACGGCTTTCGTGCCTTGAGCAAAGGCGGGAATCTCAAAGACCCCCATCGGACCGTTCCAGAACACCGTCTGGGCCTGGTGAATCGCCTCAGCAAACAGCGCGGCACTTTCCGGCCCGATGTCCAGCCCCATCTGGTCAGCCGGAATCTGGTCAACGGGCACCACTGTCACCGGACCATCAGGCCCAAACTCCGGGGTAATCGTGACATCGACGGGAAGCAGGATCTGCTTCCCAAGCTGTTTCGCATGGTCCAGATACTGTGCCACCACGTCGATCTTCTCGGCATCGAGCAGGGACGTTCCCACTTCGTGGCCTTGGGCCTTCAAGAAGGTGTAGGCCATCCCACCGCCGATCACCAAGGTGTCAGCCACTGCCAGCAGGTTGTCGATCACAGCCAGCTTGTCGGCAACTTTGGCTCCGCCCAGCACCACCACGTACGGTCGTTCTGGTCGCACCGTGAGCCGTTGAAGCACCTCGACCTCTTGAGCAACCAAGAACCCTGCCGCGCTCGGCAGCAGGAAAGCAACGTCATACACCGAGGCTTGTTTGCGGTGCACCACACCAAACCCGTCCGAGACGAAGACGTCACCGAGTTCGGCATACTTCGCCGCCAATGCGGCACGTTCGGCCGAATCCTTCGACGTCTCCCCCGGCTCAAATCGGACATTTTCCAACAGCACAATCTCGCCCGGGCGAAGGGCGGCTACCGCCGCCTGAGCGCTTGCACCGACAACATCGCCGGCAAGCGTCACCGGGGCCGCGATCAACTCGCCCAGCCGTTTTGCCACCGGGGCCAACGAGAATTCCGGCGCCACCACGCCCTTGGGGCGTCCCAGGTGGGCCATCACAACGACTTTGGCCCCCGCATTCACCAAAGCGCTCAACGTCGGCAAGGCGGCGCGAATCCGCCCGTCATCAGTGATGGTTTCACCGTCCAACGGAACATTGAAATCGCAGCGGATTAACACCCGCTTGTCACGCACGTCGCCAAGGTCAGCAAGAGACTTCACAGTCCGGCCTTTCTGTGTTTACCGATACAAACCGACGGGCCGATCCGCGCTTGTCGCGCGAACCGACCCGTCCATCCGAATTCTTCGATCGAGCAGACTCAGAGCTTGGATCCAACGAGCATGGTCAGATCAACCAGGCGATTCGAGTAACCCCATTCGTTGTCGTACCACGACACGACCTTCACCTGGTTGCCGATCACCTTCGTCAACGGAGCATCGAAAACGCTCGACAGCGGGTAGGTCTCAATGTCCTTGCTCACGATCGGGTCTTCGTTGTACTCCAAGATGCCCTTCAGCGGACCCTCAGCGGCGGCCTTCACGATCGCGTTGATCTCTTCGACCGTCGTCTCCCGTGGAGCCTCGAAGGTCAGGTCAGTAACCGAACCGGTCGGCGTGGGCACGCGCAGCGCGTAACCATCCAGCTTGCCTTTCAGCTCCGGAAGCACCAAAGCGACGGCCTTCGCCGCACCTGTGGTGGTCGGAACAATGTTCAGCGCGGCCGCCCGCGCCCGCCGCAGATCCTTGTGCGGCGCATCCTGCAAGTTCTGATCCTGGGTGTAAGCGTGGATCGTGGTCATCAGGCCCTTCACGATGCCGATGCCGTCGTTGAGCGCCTTCGCCAACGGGGCCAGACAGTTCGTGGTGCACGATGCGTTCGAAATGATGTTGTGCACAGCCGGGTCATACAGCTCGTGGTTCACGCCCATCACAATGGTGATGTCTTCATTCTTCGCCGGGGCGGAGATCAGTACCTTCTTGGCACCCGCATCGATGTGGGCCTGAGCCTTGGTCGCGTCGGTAAAGAATCCCGTGGACTCGATCACGATGTCGACGCCCAACTCACCCCACGGCAAGTTGGCCGGGTCCTTCTCCGCAAAGGCTTTGATTTGCTTGCCATCGACATACAAAGCGGACTCGTCGGAGGTCACGTCACCGTCGAAGCGGCCCAGGATCGAGTCGTACTTGAGTAGCTGAGCAAGCGTCTTGTTGTCGGTCAGGTCGTTGACGGCCACCACATCAAGGTCGGCGCCAGCGGCGACCAGAGCGCGGAAGTAATTGCGGCCGATGCGGCCAAAGCCGTTGATGCCTACCTTCACAGTCATGTTGAGCGAGTCTCCTTCGTATACGGATTGTCCGGGGCGCATGGGCTGGCCCAACCGGATGCCTCCACCCTAGCGGCTCGTTGCCGCCACGGTGGCGCTATGCGAAGCGTCTTGCAGGTCAGTCACCCTCGTCATAGATGTCAGCACTAAGTACAGCTTCGGTGTTGGGAATGCCCAGTTCGGCGGCCTTCTTGTCAGCCGTAGCCAGAAGGCGCCGGATCCGCCCCGCCACCGCATCTTTCGTCAGCGGCGGCACATGCAGACTCCCCAGCTCTTCCAACGAAGCTTGCTTATGTTGCAGACGAAGTTCACCGGCAACCAGGAGATGCTCAGGGACGTCGTCACCCAAGATTTCCAGCGCCCGCTTCACGCGGACACCCGCCGCGACCGCGGCACGTGCAGAACGGCGCAGATTGGCATCGTCAAAGTTCGCCAGCCGGTTCGCCGATGCTCGAACCTCGCGGCGCATCCGACGGTCCTCCCAAGCCAAAACCGCCTCGTGGGCTCCCATCTTGGCCAGCATCGCCGAAATCGCGTCACCATCGCGAATGACGACCCGGTCAACACCACGAACTTCACGGGCTTTCGCCGAAATATCGAGCCGCCGAGCGGCGCCAACCAAAGCCAGCGCTGCCTCCGAACCCGGACACGTCACTTCCAATGCCATCGATCGGCCAGGCTCGGTCAAAGAACCGTGTGCGAGGAAAGCGCCGCGCCAAGCCGCCACGGAGATCTCTCGTCCGCCACCGACGACCTGGACCGGAAGGCCACGCACCGGACGTCCGCGCGAATCGATCAGCCCAGTCTGCCGCGCCAAGGCCTCACCGTCCCGAATCAGCCTGACCACATACCGCGTTCCGCGGCGCAGACCGCTGCCGGTAATCACCACGAAGTCGGAGCTGAAACCGAAAAGCTCGGCGATCGCGGTACGCAGTCTGCGTGCGGCACCACCTGTGTCAAGCTCAGCCTCAACAACGATTCGCCCACTTGCGATATGCAGGCCATTGGCAAATCTCAGGAGGGAGGCCACCTCCGCCTTGCGGAGTTCCGGTTTTGTCACCTCCAGAGTGGCCAATTCCGCCTTCACCTGCTGCGTCATTGCCATCGTGGTTGGCTGCCTTCCTACATTGCCTGGTCGGGGTGGGGCTAGCCTACAGTCCCATAATCCCCGCGTAGACCGAAGCGAGGAGAAGAGGGTCATGCCGAGCCGATCCGTCCCTCATCCGCATCGGGGCAACAACGAGCTCCGCCCCCAGAGAGTTCACATAGGTCGCCAGATGGCAATCGCCTTGTGCAAAGCTCGGATCCGCCAGCACGGTGTCCAAACGCAACCCAGGTGAGTGCTCTGCCAGCACCTCGATATGCCGGGAGGCGGTATATGCGGGCGTTTCGTCCGCGGTCGGGACCAGGTTCAAAGTGAGCACCTTACGCGCCGCGCTGGTCTGAATCGCTTCGGCCAATTCGGGCACCAAGAGGTGCGGAATCACCGAGGAGTACCACGACCCCGGCCCCAGAACGACATAGTCAGCCTTCGCCACAGCCTCGAGCGCCTCGGGCACTGCGGGAGCATCTGCGGGAGTGACGCGAACTTCCGCAATCTCGCCCGTCGTCAGGGCAACTTCCTCCTGCCCGATGACCAGATCACGCTCATCGGGATGGAGGCGATCGGCGCCGATCACGTCAGCTTCGATCACCAACGGCACAGCAGCCATCGGCAAGACGCGTCCTTCGACGTGAAGCATGGACGCCACCATGTCCAAGCCCGCCACCGGATCGGACAGCTGCTGCCACAAACCCGCAATCAGGAGATTGCCGATCGAATGGCCACCCAGGGGACCCTCACCGGGGAACCGTGACTGCAGGATCGCAGCCCAGGCCCGGCCGACCTCATCGTCACCACACAGCGCCGCCAGCGCCATCCGCAGATCACCAGGAGGCAAGACCGAAAACTCATCCCGCAACCGGCCCGACGATCCCCCATCGTCACCAACCGTCACGATCGCCGTCAGATGCGGAGTGATTTGGCGCAATGCGGTCAAGCTCGCAGACAAACCGTGGCCGCCGCCTAAGGCGACAACTCTCGGTAATCTCGAAAAGCCGGTCATTCCAACCCCAGATCTCTGTGCATCACCGCCACGTCGAAATCGAGCTTCGCTAACCTCTTGCCGAGTTCTTCAGACATTGCCGTCGAGCGGTGTTTTCCCCCGGTGCAGCCCACCGCGATGGTGGCATGGCGCTTACCCTCACGCAAATACCCGCCAGCCAACACCTCAACCAACGCCTGCGCATGCTTCAAAAACGGTTCAGCTTCCGGCTGTGCCAAAACGTACTCTGAAACCGGCGCAGAAAGGCCGGTCTGCGGTCGCAAAGCGGGCACCCAGTAGGGGTTTGGCAGGAACCGCACGTCGAAGACCATGTCGGCATCCAACGGAATGCCATGTTTGAACCCAAACGACAGCACGGTGATCCGCAGCCGATCGTCACCAGATTCGCTGCCGAATGCCTTGGTCACCCGGGATCCGAGCTGATGGATATTGATCGAAGTCGTGTCGATCACCAGATCTGCATGCGCCCGCAAATCGGCCAGCATGGTCCGTTCTCGCTGGATGCCGTCCACCAGGCGCCCGCCCTCTTGCAGCGGCAGCGGACGGCGCACCGATTCTTGGCGTCGCACGATCACTTCGTCACTGGCCTCGACAAAGAGCACCTCCGGCTCCACCCCCACCTCATGGAGTGCCTCGAAGGCCGCCGGTACCTGCTCAAACTCTGATCCCGATCGCACATCCAACACCACGGCAACTTTGTCGAACTTCCGTTCGCGACAGATCTCTACCAGCGTCGGCAGGAGCCGAGGCGGCAAGTTGTCGACCACAAACCAGCCCAAATCTTCCAAGGTGTGCCCGGCCGTGCGTCGTCCTGCTCCGGAAAGCCCAGTCAGCACCACCAGCCGAACCGGAATCGTGGTCTCGCTCATGACAGCCATTATTCCGTCTCCGCCGACTGTTCGGGCCGCCCCCGCTCAGTCATCAAGAACTTCCCCGGTAGCAAGATTTATGGACTCACCACCGGGTTCGGCATTCAGCACCTGCCAGATCGCCTGGGCGGTCTGCGCACCAATACCGGGCACTTCGGCAATCTGCTCAACGGTGGCCTTGCGCAAGGCGCGCACCGAACCGAATCGACGCAACAAGGATTTGCGCCGAATCTCCCCCAAGCCTGGTACGTCATCAAGCACAGATTCCACCATGGCTGCGCTCCGTCGGGCCCGATGATGGGTGATGGCGAATCGGTGCGCCTCATCCCGGACTCTTTGCAGCAGGTAGAGCGCCTCGCTGGAGCGCGGCAAAATCACCGGATACTCCTGGCCCGGCAGCCATACCTCTTCCAAACGCTTGGCCAGTCCGCAAAGGGCTACCCCGGTAATCCCCATGCTCTCAACTGCTGCCTGTGCCGCCGCAACCTGAGGAGCCCCACCGTCCACCACAATGAGCGATGGCAGATAGGCGAACTTTCGCGGTGCGCCTGAGTCTGGGTCGATCAAGAGCGGGCCCTCGGCATCCGGTGCCGTCGTCTGTTCAGCCAGATAGCGCCGGAAGCGTCGAGTAATGACCTCGTTCATAGCAGCCACATCATTGGAACCTTCCACGGTGCGGATCACAAACCGCCGATACTCGCTGCTCCGCGCCAGGCCATCTTCAAAGACCACCATCGATCCCACAACTTGATGGCCTTGAGTGTGTGAAATGTCGTAGCACTCGATGCGCAAC
>CAYWIN010000001.1:0-34272 GCA_964458365.1 uncultured Propionibacteriaceae bacterium | reverse complement strand
AGCTGGGGCGGACGGGCACCGCTGGGGTGGGGAGCTGGCGGTCGAGGCGGTGTCTTTTTTGGCACGCGTCCAGGGTATCGGGAGCTCACCATGGTGCTGCCTGGCAAGCTCGTTTCTCGGTTTGATCAGGCCGCAAAGGGGGCGGACGCTCGCTTCAGTCTGCTGATCTGGCTGCGGTTGAGTTTCAGTTCCATCGCGGCCAAGAGGGGCGGCACTTGTTCGGGATCGCTGGCGCTGGCGATCGGTGCCACGACTTCGGGCCGTGCGGCGAGCCATGCCAGTGCGACCGACGCGGGTTCGACGCCCAGCTCGTCGGCAATGTCGATGAGTTCATCGACGACCGCAAAGGCCTCCGGCGTCGCCAGATGTTTGATCCGGGTCGCGCGGGCGCCTTTGATCGGGTCGCCTTCGCGATACTTGCCGGTCAGCAAGCCCGACGCCAGCCCGTAGTAGGGCACCAATGCCAGCCCATGCTGATGCGCAAGCTCGGCCAGTCCATCGCGTTCCACTGCGCTGCGGTGCAGGAGGTTGTACTCAGGTTGGAGTGCGACGGGTTTAGCGAGACCTTCAGCTTCGGCGACGGCCAGCACTTCGGCGGTGCGCTCAGCGCTGAAGTTCGACAGTCCATAGTGCCGAATCGAACCCTCGGTAATCATTTGGCTAAATGCGCCCACCCACTCGGCGATGGGAACGGACGGATCGTCCTCATGGGCGTAGTACAAGTCAATAGTGTCGATGCCCAGGCGACGCTTCGAACCATCGAGGCAGATATGCAGGTTTGAGGGACGCAACCCGCGGTGTTGAGGGTGCTTCGCCACTTTGGTCGCGATCACTAGACCGTGGTGGCCACCACGCTTTTGCAGCCATCCCCCGATAACCCGTTCGGATTCGCCACCGGGATGGCCAGGCACCCAGGCGGAGTACATGTCGGCGGTGTCAATAAAGTTGCCGCCACCAGCGACGAAAGCATCAAGGATTTGCTCGGAGGCATCGCGATCGGCTGTCCAGCCGAAAACATTGCCGCCGAGACACAGCGGAGAAACCCGCAACGACGCGAGGCGCTTCATCCCCGCAGCCTAATGCCCGAAGCGGTTCCTCGGGGAGGGGGTGACACCAGAATGTGATCGGACGCCGGTGTCGCCCGTCGCGTCGATGCGGTAAACAGCTTGACCCGCCCGGCAACCCGGGTGCGCCCTGGGAGCAAAGGCGCGGTGGGGGGTCACAATAGGAAGATGCCGACCTATCGTGACGAAGCCGTTGTGCTGCGCACCCACAAGCTGGGTGAGGCCGACCGCATTGTCACATTGCTGACCCGCAGTCATGGGAAGCTTCGGGCTGTCGCAAAAGGGGTGCGCCGGACGTCCTCGAAGTTCGGTGCTCGGCTGGAACCTTTTACTCACGTCGATCTGCAACTGGCCACCGGACGCACTCTCGACGTCGTTACTCAGGCCGTCATTCTGCACCCCTATTCTGAGCCTCTTGGACAGGACTATCAGCGTTACACCGCTGGTCAGGTGATGATGGAGACTGCGGATCGTTTGGCAGCCGAGGAGGGGCAGCCAGCCTTGCGGCAATACCAACTGCTTCTGGGCGGCCTCCAGGCGCTGACCGCGGGAACCAACGACGGTGTACGTCCGCCCACCATGGTGATGGACTCCTACCTGTTGCGGGCGGTGTCGCTGGCCGGGTACGCGCCCAGTTTGGTTGACTGCGCGAAATGTGGCGAACCGGGGCCGCACGATTCGTTTTCTCCGGTGATGGGCGGGGTGGTCTGCCGCCGTTGCCGCCCCCCGGGGTCGGCCCTGATTGAGGCCGGTGTGTTGGATTACCTTGCCGCGCTGATGGTCGGGGATTGGGTCGCCACTCGTGATGTCAGCTCACGTCTGGTGGGTAGCGGCAACGGATTGGTGGCAGCTTTTGTGAGTTGGCAATTGGAGCGAGGATTGCGCTCGTTGCGCTATTTGGATCGCTCCGATCCGACCGGGTAGCTGCTGCCGAGGGCTTTGCTGCAGTCGGCGCATCGTCCGTAGAGCTCGAGTTCGTGATCGATGTCGGTGAATCCCAGGTCATCGGCGACCTGTTGCGCCCATTTCTCCAAGCTGGGCAGATTGATCTCGACCGCCCGACCGCAGTCGCGGCAGATGAGGTGGTGATGATGACCCCGCGATTGCGGGCAGGTACGGTACGCCGACTGGCCGTCGGGGGTACGGATACAGTCGATTTCTCCAGCATCAGCCATGGTGGTCAACGTTCGGTAGACCGTGGCCAGACCGATGGTTTGGCCGTCGATCCGAAGCTGATTGTGGATCTCCTGCGCGGTGCGGAACTCGTTGAGGGTGTCCATGATCGCGCTCACTGCGGCCCGCTGGCGGGTGCGTCGTGGCGCATTGGTGTCAGTGTTCGTCATAGTGATCTCCGTGAGGGGCGTGCCGGTGCCCATCGTGAATGTAGTCGGTGTGATCACCGTGGGCGACCGCTAGATGGCCACAGTCGGGACCATGGTCGTGCTCGTCGTGGTGTCCGGCAGACTCATGTGGCCATGGTGATGGATCAGTCACCTCGATCACCGGAGGCGGTGTGTGTCGACGTCGAAGGATGGTTGCGACGGGCAAGCTGGCCACAAATCCGATGATGGTGAGGACCACAATGAGCGATCCCGGAGGGGCGTTGAGGTAGTACGAGCCGATCACTCCACCGATTGCGGCCACCACACCGATGGCCATGGCGAGGAAGAAGGAGCGGCGGAAGCCGTTCAACAGGTTCGTGGCGGTGGCCACCGGAACCACCATCAATGCGCTCACCATGAGCAGACCGACGGTGCGCATCGATACGGTGACGGTGATGGCGGCGGCGACCACGATCAGCAGGTTGTAGAAGCGGACCTTGAGTCCCAGAACTTTGGCGAAATCCTCATCGGTGCATACCGCAAAGAGTTGCGGCATGAGCCCGATCGTGATGACCAAAATGGTCAATGCCAGGGCGGCGATCAGGACCAGATCAGCCTCGCTGATGGTCAGCAAGGAGCCGAAAAGGTAGTTGGACAGAGTTCCGGTGCCTTGTCCGGCAAGTCCGGCAAGCAGGACGCCGGTGGCGAGGCCGCCGTAGAAGAGGATGGCCATGGCGACGTCCGCGCTGGCCTTCCCTGATTGTCTGAGCAGCTCGATGATCACCGAGCCGATGATGGATACCGCGATCGCCATCGGCAAAGGAGCCGTGCCGGTGGCCAAAGCCAGACCCACTCCGGCGATGGCCACATGGCCCAGGCCGTCACCGAGCAAGCTGAGGCGGCGTTGCACAATGTAGGCGCCGATAGCGGGCGAGGTGACGCCGGCCAGCAACGCGGCAATCAATGCCCGCTGCATAAAAGCGAGCCCGAGCCACTCCATCAGTGGTCCTCCTTGATGATTCCGCTGAGTAAGGGGTGGCTGCTGTGGTCCACTTCGATGCGCTCGTGATAGTGGTCGAACGAATCCGGTGCAGTGCCGGTATGGACGATCCTGCCTTCGCGCAACACGATCGAGTTGGTGAGTAGTGGTGCGAGTGCGCCAGTCTCGTGCAGGACGACGAGCACGGTCGTTCCGGATGCGTTGAGGGTGCCGATCAGTTCGGCCAAGCTGGCCTGGACGCTGAGGTCGACACCAGCGAACGGCTCATCCAAGATCAAAAGGTCTGCCGAATGGGCGAGGGCCCGGGCGATCAGTACCCGCTGTTGTTGCCCTCCAGACAACTGGTTGAAGGGTTGGCGAGCTCGATCGCTCAGTCCGACGTTGTCCAACGCTGCGGCGACGTGGTCGTGATCCTTGGCGGTGGCTACCTGAAATGGGCGACGGGTGGAGAGCCGGCCGGTGGAAACGACTTCCCTCACCGTCGCCTGGGTGATGTTGACGGTGCCGCGCTGGGGGACGTAGCCGATGCGCGACCAATCGTGGAATTCGGTGGACGGGGTACCGAACAGCTCGACCTGGCCCCGCTGGTGCGGGATCAGGCCGAGCAGTGCGCGAATCAATGTGGTCTTGCCTGAGCCGTTCCCGCCCATGAGGGCGGTGAGCTCGCCGGCCTTGATGTCCACCGAGACGTCCCGCAGAACGGGTAAGCCTCCGAGTTCAACCAGGAGGGACCGGGTGAGGACTACTTGTTCGGGCTTGCCGACGTCGTGCATCCGTTCGCCTCCTGAAGGGCCTTGAGGTTGGCCTTCATGACTTCGAGGTAGTTCGACCCGGCCGATTCTTTGGTGATTCCCTCGATCGGGTCCAAAACGGCGGCCTTGATCCCCAGGTCCCCGGCGATGGATTTGGCAACGACAGGAGAGACCAGAGTCTCGAAGAAAATTGTTGTTACACCATACTGCTTGGCCAGCTTCTGCACCTGGGCAATGCGGGCAGCGGTGGGTTCTTGGGTGGGGTCCAGGCCAGCGATGCTGATCTGGGTCAGGCCGTAGTCGCGGGCCAAGTAGGCGAATGCTGCATGGCTGGTGATGAACTGCTTGCGCTGGCATTGGGACAGGCCGGTTTTGTACTCCTGGTTCAGGCCTTCAAGGTCGGCGATCAAGGCCTTGGCGTTGGTCTGAAAAGTTGAAGCGAGAGCCGGTTTTGCTGTGCTGAGCTGTGAAGAAATCGTCTGGGCCATCGTGACCATATTCGCCGGCGACAGCCAGACGTGGGGGTCATTTGCCCCGTGGGGGTGGGCGTCACCTTCTTCAGCCCCATCGGCCTCTGCGGCCGGGATCATCGAGATTCCCTTGGTGACGTCGATGGTCGCTTTGGGTGGCGTTGCTGCGATCGCGCTGTCGACCGCGGACTGGAAGCCTGGGATGTAGACCACCGCATCGGTACCTGCCATCGCCGAAATCTGTTGTGCGGTGAGCTCAAGATCGTGGGGTTCGGTACCTGGTGGGGTGAGGTTCGTGACCGTTCCGGCATTTCCGACGATGCGTTCGGTCAGGTAGGCCAGCGGGTAGGCCGAGGCGGTCACGGTGATCTTCTCGGTGCTTGCGGAGTTTGCGGGTGCACCGCAGGCGGTGAGTGCGAGGGCGGTCGCGGCCAACAACGCGCTCAGCAGGAGAACAGGCTTCTTTTTCATGAGAACCATTATCAACTAATCCGGTGCGTGGATGCAATTTTCGTGCTAGTGGGGGATCGCGTGCGCTCACCCGATGGGTCGAAGAGCCCGGTAGGCTAGCCCGGGCTGCTGCCAGCCGGGCAGCGAGTTCGAGTTGAAGGAGATTGTCGATGGCTAGCCGCCTGGATAACGTGATCAGTCTGACCAAACGCCGAGGGTTCGTATACCCCTGTGGCGAGATTTACGGCGGCACTCGGGCAGCCTGGGACTACGGGCCCTACGGCGTCGAACTCAAAGAGAACATCAAACGTCAGTGGTGGCGCGCGGTTGTTCAGGGACGCGACGACGTCGTCGGACTGGACTCCTCGATCATTCTGCCCAGGCAAGTGTGGGTGGCATCTGGTCATGTCGGCGTGTTCTCCGACCCGCTTACCGAATGCTTGAAGTGTCACAAGCGCTTCCGCTCCGACCAACTTGAAGAGGCCTTCGAGTTCAAAAAGGGTCGCGCTCCGGAGTCGATGGCCGAAATCAACTGTCCCGAGTGTGGCAACCTCGGTCAGTTCACCGAACCGCGCGACTTCAACATGATGCTCAAGACTTACCTCGGCGTCATCGAAGACGAATCCGGGCTGCACTATCTGCGCCCTGAAACCGCTCAAGGGATCTTCGTCAACTTCAAGAATGTTGAGAACACCTCCCGGCAAAAGATCCCTTTCGGTATCGGCCAAGTTGGGAAGAGCTTCCGCAACGAGATCACTCCAGGAAACTTCATCTTCCGCACCCGAGAGTTCGAGCAGATGGAGATGGAGTTCTTCGTCAAACCCGGCACCGACGAAGAATGGCATCAGCACTGGATCGATGCCCGCACCTCCTGGTACGTCGACTTGGGCATCAACCCAGAGAGCCTGCGTCACTTCGAACACCCGAAGGAAAAGCTCTCGCACTACTCCAAGCGCACCGTCGACATTGAATACAACTTCGGTTTCACCGGCGGCGACGGCTGGGGTGAACTGGAAGGCATCGCCAACCGCACCGATTTTGACTTGGGTACCCACTCCCAGCATTCGGGGGTGGATCTCAGCGTGTTCGAACAGGCCACAGGTGAGCGCTACCTGCCCTATGTGATTGAGCCCGCCGCTGGTCTGACCCGTTCGCTGATGGCTTTCTTAGTTGAGGCCTACACCGAAGAGGAAGTTCCCACCGCTAAGGGAGGCACCGAAACTCGGGTGTCCCTCAAGCTGGATCCACGGCTGTCCCCGGTGAAGGTCGCCGTCTTGCCGCTTTCGCGGAATGCTGATCTTTCTCCGGTCGCCCGCGACATCTCGGCCAATCTGCGCAGGTACTGGAACATTGAGTTCGATGACGCCCAGTCCATCGGTCGTCGTTACCGTCGGCAGGATGAGATCGGGACGCCCTACTGCGTCACGGTCGATTTCGACACTTTGGATGACCATGCGGTCACCGTCCGCGAGCGGGACTCGATGAGCCAAGAGCGGGTTCCGGTGGACGGGCTGCAGTCCTATCTGGCTGCGCGACTGGTCGGCTGCTGAATCACTGCGACGTTTGGTGAGTCGGGCTCAGCACCAAGGGGACGAAGCTGAAGCGGTAGCCGGTGATCGGTTCGCGGTGTAACCCTTCGTGCTCGCGGTCGATCACCCACAGCACCCCCGAAGCGGGAAGGACCATTCGCCCGCCCACGGCGAGTTGCTCCTCGAGGAGAGGCGGGATCTCGCCAACATCGGCAGACACCAAGATGCGGTCGAATGGTTCCCCCAGCGGGACGCCAAGGGTGTGCGGATCGGCTTGTTCGATGTGGGCCCAGCGGAATCGATCCGGAAGGTTCTTTCGGCCGAATGTGACCAGTTCGGGCACGATTTCGGTACCGACTACGGCACCGTGGGCGCCGGTGAGCTCGGCAAGCAATGCAGTAGTCCAGCCTGAACCACTGCCGATGTCGAGCACCTTAGATCCCGGCGCGACATGGAGAAGCTCCAGCATGAATTGCACGGTCCAAGGCTGGGAGCAGGTTGCGCCATGGCCGATCGCCAGGGGCTGATCCGAGCCCGCCTGAGGGCGAATGTCGTCGGGCAGGAAGTCCTTGCGTGGCACTGCATCCAGTGCAGCGAGGACTCGCCGATGATCATTCATGTTCCCAGCCTAGCCAGGTGGCGAATGCGTGAACTGATGAATTGGGGGAGTCCCTAGACTGGGACGGTCACACCAACCAGATTCTCGGGAGGCCCTGTTGTTGCCGCCGCTACGCCTTTCGTCGCCTTCGGGTGGTGATTTGGTGCTCGACCCGCCGGTGGTTTTGGCACCGATGGCCGGAATTACTAACGCGGCCTACCGTCAGCTCTGTCGCGAGCAGGCCGAGGCTGGCCACGGCGCAGTAGACGGGGCCAGCCCGGGGCTGTACGTCTCGGAGATGATCACTTCGCGTGGGGTGGCCGAGCGGATCCGGAAGACCTTCGACATGTTGCGGTTTGATCCCGGCGAAAAGGCGCGTTCCGTTCAGCTTTATGGGGTCGATGCGGCGGTGATGGCCCGAGCCACGGAGATCCTTTGTGGAGAATTTGGCGTCACTCATGTTGACCTCAATTTTGGTTGCCCGGTCCCCAAGGTGACTCGCCGTGGCGGTGGGGGAGCGCTGCCCTGGAAACGCGACCGCCTGGTCGAGATCTTGACCGCGACCGTCCGGGCGGCGGATCGATATCAGGTGCCCGTAACGATCAAGACTCGCCTGGGAATCGACGCCGATCACCTGACCTATCGTGACGCCGGGCGGATCGCCCAAGACAGTGGTTGTGCAGCCATCACGCTGCACGGCCGCACCGTTGCCGAGGCGTATTCAGGCAAGGCGGACTGGGCCCCGATCGCCGAACTCGTCGAACTGTTGGACATTCCAGTCTTGGGCAATGGTGATATCTGGGAAGCCTCGGATGCGTTGGCGATGGTTGAACAGACCGGATGTGCCGGGGTGGTAGTCGGACGCGGCTGCCTGGGGCGTCCGTGGCTGTTTCGCGACTTGTCTTCGACCTTTGCTGGTCATCCTGAGCCCACATTGCCCACCTTGGGTGAAGTGGCTGCGATGGTGCGCCGCCATGCGGAGCTGTTGGCCGAGCTTTATGGCGAAAAACACGGGCTCACTGACCTCCGCAAGCACATGGCCTGGTATTTCAAAGGCTTTGGAGTGGGCGGAGTGCTGCGACGTCAACTCGCCATGGTGTCCAGTTTGGCTGAGCTTGATGGTCTGCTCGAGCAGCTTGATGGCGGTCAACCATTTCCCCAGGCGGAGCTCGGGCACCCGCGCGGACGTCAGGGCACACCGCGGGAACATGTCGTGCTTCCCTACGGTTGGCTCGACTCCCAACAGCTGGGTCATGCGGATATCAGCGACGCTGAGTGTGACGTATCGGGCGGCTAGCTGGCCATGTCTGCGGCGCACCCGCTGCCTGGCTCAGCGGTGTGCCTGACGGGACGCTTTGTGGGTGCGGGCTGCGATGATGAGGCCATGACGGAGTTGCATGCGCGGACCAAAGCCTGGGCCACAACAATGGCCGGCCATGACACCGACGGGGCCGTCTGCGCCCATGCCGAGCCCGGCTCCAGACTGGCCACCCAGCCGCCGATCCTGCGCGAGCAGCGTGAAGCCTGGGAAGCCCAGAATCTGCGTCCAGGAGCTGCTTTGGCCATCGGGGCCGGACGCCGGCAGCGTGAAGAAGCCGCCGATGTTGAGCGCACCTGTTTCGAACGGGATCGCGACCGGATCATTCATTCCACGGCTTTTCGTCGGCTGGCGGGTAAGACCCAGGTGGTGGTTTTCCCCACCGATCACCAGCGAACGCGGCTCACGCATGCCCTTGAAGTGGCTCAGGTTGCTACCTCAATCGCGCGCGGCTTGGGTGTGAACGTGGCGCTCACCGAGGCTATTGCGCTGGGCCACGACTGCGGCCATGGTCCAGGCGGGCATGCCTCTGAAGAGGCTTTCGACGCATTCCTAACCGAAGGCTACGACCATGGCCCCTGGGGCGCCGACGTGGTCTTGGAGCCCCTCAACCTATGCGCCGAAACGCTGGACGGTATCCGCAACCATTCCTGGTCGCGTCCGACCCCGGCCACAGTGGAGGGCGAAATCGTTAGCTGGGCAGATCGCATTGCCTACTGCGCCCATGACCTGGAAGATGCCACCGGCGTCGGCATCGTGACGCCCGACGACCTCCCTCAGGTCGTCGCCGAGGTGGCGGGACGAAACCGTCATCAGCAACTTCGACTCTTTGTGCAATCGGTCATCGAATCCACAGCTGAAACGGGATTAGTGAGCATGGCGGCCGAACCGGCCCAGGCGTTGTCTGCGATGCGCGAGTTTAACTATCAGCGCATCTACACCCGTCCAGATTCGGTGGCCCAGTCCACGGCAGTCATTGCGGTTCTGCGAGCTTTGGTCGAGTTTTTCGCCGAGCACCCCCACGCGATGCCTCCCGATTTCGGAGCAGGGAGCCTGGCACATGCCGATCCTGTCCGTGCTGCCGTGACCTATGTGGCCGGAATGACGGACCGTTTCGCCTTCACCACTGCACAGACTTTGCTGAACTGGGACCCGGTTCGCTTGCCGAGGGGGATCGGTTAGAGCGCGCCTTTATGCCCCGGTCTGAGGGCCTACACTTCGAGAGTGCCCGGCATGATCAATCCCGAAGATGTGCAAACCGTGCGCGAGCGCTCTCCGATCGAAGACGTTGTGGGCAGTTATGTCACTCTGCGGCGCGGAGGTGGCGGCTCGCTGACGGGCCTTTGCCCCTTTCACGATGAAAAGACACCGTCGTTTCACGTCACTCCGGCCCGAGGCTTCTTCCACTGTTTCGGGTGCGGCGTTGGTGGGGATGTCTTCGACTTTGTCCAAAAGATCAACAACGTCTCCTTCGGGGAGGCGGTGGAGATTCTGGCCGACAAAGCCGGGGTTCAGTTGCGCTACACCGAATCGGGCGGTCCGCGCCTCGAGCCAGGCCTGCGGTTGCGGGTGTTGGAGGCAAATAAGGCCGCTGCGGAGTACTTCCTGGCGCAGCTTTCGGGCCCTGGTGGGCTGCCGGGGCGCCAGTTTCTGGACGGCCGAGGCTTTGACCGAGACGCTGCGGCCCGTTTCGGGATCGGTTACGCCCCGCGAGGTGGGCACGACCTCAGGGATCATCTGCGCAACCGTGGCTTCAACGATTCTGAGCTGGTCAAGGCCGGACTGATCCGCGAGCAAGGCTGGGACTTTTTCCAAGGTCGCGTGCTGTGGCCCATTCGCGACGCGGGTGGCTCGGTGCTCGGGTTTGGCGCTCGCAAGATCTTCGATGACGATCGCATGCCTGCCAAATACTTGAACACCCCTGAGACCCCGGTCTACAAAAAATCCCAAGTTCTCTACGGGCTAGACCTGGCCCGGGGCAGCATCGCGAAGAAAAACCAGGTCGTGATTGTTGAGGGTTACACCGATGTGATGGCTTGCCATCTCGCCGGCGTGGACACCGCGGTCGCCTCCTGTGGGACGGCGTTCGGCGAGGGGCATGCCCGGCTACTGCAAAGACTGCTCGGCACCGGTGACGTCTCGGGCGGGGAAGTGATCTTCACTTTCGACGGGGATGCCGCAGGCCAGGCCGCCGCACTCAAAGTCTTTAAAGGAGACGACTCTTTCGCCTCACAGACCTACGTGGCGGTGGCGCGAAATGGTATGGACCCCTGTGACCTTCGGATGGCTGACGGAGATTCGGCCGTGCGTGAACTCGTGGCGGGGCGTGAACCGCTCTACCGATTCGTCATGCGCAACGTGATCGCTGGCTTTGATCTGGATCGTGCCGACGGGCGCCTTGCCGCCGTCCGGGCTGCGGCACCGCTGGTGGAGAGCATCCGAGACAACAGCCTGGTCTTGGGCTACATCCGGGACTTAGCAAGGCTGATTGGGATGGATCCTGATGAGGTCCGCAAAGAGGTCAAGGCAGGCCAGCACCGGAATCGTTCCCGTCCACAGCCGACAGATCCAGGGCAACCGGCTCCGGAACCGGCGCCAGGCCTGCGGGTCCCGCCAGCTCAGTCACAGCAGCTTGAACCAGAACGCGGCACTTTGCGGCTGATGCTGCGTTATCCGCAGCTCTTTGATGCGCAGTGGAACCTCGTGACGCCTGAGGACTTTTCTCATCCCACCTATCGGGCGCTGTTCGCTGCGATTGCTGCGGCCGATCGTGACGCCGAAGATTGGGCGCACAGTGTGGCCACGCAGAATTCTGATCCGGTCCTGGCTGACATCGTCGTGACGCTCATGGTTGAGCCGGTGCTGCGCGAAGCCACTGTCGCCTACGCGGCGGAATATGCCGGGCAGGTCCGGCTACGTTCGTTAGCGCACCGAATCGCCGAGCTGAAGTCGAAGCTGCAGCGCACCGATCCGACGGCCGACACTGAGGCCTATGCGCAGCTTTTCGCCAGACTCGTCGAGCTGGAGTCGGACCGTAAGGCGCTTGTGTCCCTCGTCGCAGGCGCCTCTGCTGCCACCTCCTGACCAGTCGGGCGTTGTGAGGCCCCTTGGCAAATGATGTTGCCCAGGTGTTGCCGTCCACAGGAGGTTCGGGTCCGGGTTCACGAACCCAGATCGCCGCGATGCTGGATTCATGACTTGCTCCCAGGCCGTCGCCTTACTCACCGAAGCTGATGAAAAGCAGCTTGCCCGTGCCATTGAGGCCGGGGTGCTCGCCGAGCACCTGCTCGTCACCGGAGAATGTCCCATTCCGGCTCAGCCAGATGAGCTGGCTGCCCTCGTCGAACAGGGTCGTCAGGCGTGGACCCGGTTCTGGACAGCGAATCTGCGATTGGTGCAGAAGTTGGCCCTCGAGAACGCCCGACACAGCGGTTTACGCACCGAGGAGCTTTTCCAAGAGGGGTGTGTGGCGCTCGCCCGCGCTATCCAGAGGTTCGATTTCCGGCGGGGACGGTTTTCCACATATGCCATGTGGTGGGTCGGCCAACACCTGTCGGACGTGGCATCAACTCGTTTCGGGGAGCTTGCCTTGCCGCCCACTCGGGCATCCCAACATCGTCGCGTGTGGGCAACCGCGACGCGTCTGAAGCATCAGATGAGTGGTGAGGCCCTCGTTGATCAGATCGTCGCTGAACTGGGATATCCGCCGCGCACCGTGCGGGAGTTGTTGGCCTATCGCGCGCCGGTGGCGGTAGATCTCAACGACCAGGCGTGGCAGTTTGCTCGCCAGGAGACCGACTTTGATCGCCGGATCTACCTTTCCCAGATCCGGCGTCTGCTCGCCCGGCTGGCCTCCGACGAAGCCATGGTGCTTCGGATGCGTTTCGGGATCGCCTGTGAACCCGCAACTGCGGGGCAACTCGCTGAACGCTTGGAGGTGAGTGCCAGCACCGTGCGCCGCTTGGAACGGCGCGGACTTGCCCGGATGCGCGCTCTGATCGAAAGCCAGGACAGCAGCGGATTTGATGTGACGCTTACCCGGCCGGGTTGAGCCGGCGCAGGAGGTCGTAGGGGTCAGCGTCGACGCGTCGACCGGCCCCACGAACCAGCACCACTGCAACCAGCAGCGCGGTCGAACTCAAAATGATGGCGGTCGCGACCAGGCCCAAATGTCGGGCGAAGACTGACCAACAAAAGGCGCCAGCGAGGACGACAACGAAGAAGCCGGAGAACCAGGCAAAGACTTTGAGGAACGTTCCTTGACGATGCCCGACTCGGGACTGATCGCTGGGATTGAAAATGCTGGACTGGGTGCCGATTCCTATGCCCACGGCAAAGACTCCCAGCCCGGCGATGATCGCCATGGGCACCGAAGCGGGATCGTGGTTGAGGAAACCCTCCACGCCCGAGAAACCGATCAGGAGCGGCACCAAGTACAGCAAAGGCGTCAGAGCTTTGCCGAGCAGTACCTGGGACATTTGGGTACCTGAGTCCAGGAGATATCGAAAACCCACTCCGTCGTAGCCAAAGATGTTGAAGCTGCCTACCACCACGGCCAACGCGCTGAACGCGGCCGCCTGCGCCACGGTGCCGAGCCCGCCAAAAGCAGTGTGCGCAACCATGATCCCCATCACCGGCGGAATGATCAGCGTCTGGATGGCTTTGGGAGAACGAAAGAAGAAGTAGCGCCACTGTTGCGACATGGCCGCGGTCAACACCGACGGGGGAAGCAATGCGATCCCCGATGGTTGCAGGGGTGTGGGGTTTTCTCGGACCGCTCGGCGTCGCGCATTCAGGCCCGACAGATCGCCACGTACGCCGCGTTCCAATGCCCAACCCCAGCCGACCATCGCGAGGGCAGTGGTGGCCAGGACCACCACCAGATGAAGGACGTAGCTACCCCAGTTGTCAGCGCGCGCGTCGATGATCGCTTGTGCGGCAGATCCGGGCGGCGTCCAGCTCGCGAATTGGCCCAGCGGTCCGGCGAGTTGATCGTTGAGCGATTCGATGGTGGTGCGCAGATGGACCGAAGCCGCATACAGACCCAGCACCATCATTGATGCCAAGAGCGCGGCGATGTCTCGCCCGCGACGGGTGTGAAGGGATTGAAAGAGCAATGCTTGGACGCCCCGGGAGACGGCAACACACATCACGGTAAAGCACAGTGCGGCAACGAGGCCGGCCAGGCGTGAGGGAGTGCTCAATCCCAGCCCCGCGATCGCGCCCAAGGAGACGAGTGCGGTGAATGCGGCAGTGGGAGAGATGAGAGCGCCGAGCAGAAGCCCAACCAGTTGTTGGGTGCGGCTGAGACTGAACTGCTCCAAGCGGCGAGGGTCGATGGTCCCGTCGGCCAGGGTCGGTTCGAGAACCGGGCCAAAGATCCACGGCAGGAAGACCGTCACAAAGGTTCCCAGCAGTAGAGCGTCACCAAAACCCGGTGATGAAGCGAAGACTGCGTTCGTCAGCCCGATGATGGCGCCGAAAAGCACCCCCACGACCCAACTGCCGAAGTAGTAGGTACTGGCTCCCAGTCCGCCGCCGCGATTTCGCCGTGCGATGAGCAGTCTTAGTCGGACCAAGACGAGAGCCATGACAGCTCATCCTCCTCAAGGTCGCGTCCGCCGACGAGCTCGATGAAGGCATCTTGCAAGTTTCGTCCTCCGGCCACCTCGGCGACGGTACCTTCGGTGACGACTCGACCCTGAGCGATCACTACGACCCGGTTGCACAACCGCTGCACGACGTCCATCACATGGCTGGCGAAAACCACGGTCCCGCCACCTTCGCGGTAGCGTTGCAGTAAATCCTCAATGACTTGGGCATTTACTGGGTCTAAGGCGCCGAACGGTTCGTCCAGCACCATCACTCGGGGGTTATGTAGGACGGCAACCCCTAGACCGATTCGTTTCAACATGCCCAGGGAGTAGTCGGCGATCAGTCGCTCGCGGACCCCGTCCAAGTCAAGGACGCGGAGCAACTCGGCGGAGCGATCGGCGACCAGGTCTTCGGGGAGTCCGCGCAACATGCCGGCGTATTGCAGCATCTCGGGGCCGGTGAGTCGGTCGAAAAGCACGGGGTTGTCGGGGACAAAACCCAGTAGGGCCTTGGCTGGGCGCGGATTGGGCCACACGGGTTGGCCGTTGACTTCGGCATTTCCTTCGTCGGGGCGCAGCAGCCCGGTGAGCATCCGCAGCGTGGTCGACTTTCCAGCGCCGTTGGGTCCGGCGATGCCGTAGAAGCTCCCGGTTTCAATGCTCAGGTCCAGGTGGTCGACGGCACGGAGTGCTCCGAAGCTCTTGACCAACCCCCTGGCTCGGATTGCCTCTGACACTCGGGTCCCCTCTCGCCGGGGAAACCCCGGCGCATGTCGAAAAGCCTAGTCGTCGAGTGAGGGTCGGAACCTAAAGATGTGCAGCTTTCCCCTGCGGTGAAAACCCGGTTCGGCGATCCACCTGAGATGCTGCGCCAGCGGCCAACGCCGCCACCCCAGCGAGTCCGAAGGTGAGAACCTCGACAGCGCTCCATCCGTTGACCTGCCACTGCCAGGTGGCCAGGGATCCGGCGATCGTGCTGCCCAAGTAGTAGCTGAGCAGATAGGCGCTAGAGGCTTGTGCGGTGCCGATTCCCAGTCGTGCCGCCCGAGCAACCACCCAGCCGCTGAGAAGCGAATGAACGCCCAGGAAGGCGAAGGTGAGCAGGCCCAGCCCCACCATGACGGCGGGCAAAGTCGGCACGGATGAAACCAGAATGGCCACCAAGAGGGCAATGGAGCCGAGCATGGTGGTGCTGCCGCGCCCGATTCGGTCAGACGCTCGCCGCAAAAGGTGTGGTGCGGCAATTCCGACCGGGTAGGCCAAATAGACCAGTGCGGCCGCGTGTCCGAGGGCAAAAGGTTGGTCTTGGAGGCGAAAGGCCATGGCGTTGTAGACGGCCACAAAAGTCCCTAAGGCGGCGAAACCTGCCAGGCTGAGTAGAGCGATAACCGGATCGAGCGGAGCCCGGATCGTGCCCAGCAACATCTGTTTGGCGTCGACCCGGTGCGGAGTGAAGCCGTGGGCTTCGGGCAGTAGCAACCACATTGCGGCCCCGCTAGCCAGGGTCAGCAGGCTCATAACCAGTGCGGCGCTGGTCCATCCGCCGAGTGCGGCGATGGGCTCGGGAATTAGGCGTCCGGCTGCTCCTCCAACGGCCGTCCCCGCGATATAGGCCGCGTTTGCTCGTCCGTGCGAGGAAGGGTGAACTTCCTCGCGGAGGTATGCCAAGGCGGCGGCGGGAAGCCATGCCGCGGTGACACCGAGTGCGGCCCGAAGGGTTAGGAGGATGTCCCAGTTGGGTGCGAAGGCGGTCGCGAGTCCGAAGAGGCCAGAGAGAAGCAGTGACCATCGCATAATCGCGACGCGTCCAAACCGGTCCGATAACGGACCAGCCATCAGCAGTCCGCCGATCAGCGCCAAGGTGGTGATCGACAAGGCGTTGGCGGATTCGGCAGGGCTGATCTTGTACTGCTCGGCCAACATCGGGAGGAGGGGCTGGACGAAGTACAGCAGCGAAAAGTTGGCGAGGCCTCCGGCCACCATGGCTACCGTCATCCGGCGGTAGGGCGCGGTGCCCATCCGGTATCCGGGTTGGTCGTTGGCGGCGGCAATCGAAGGCATGGATCTCAGTGTGGCGCGCTCGACGCAATGCGGGAAATGATAAAAAGGATGCTCCTAATGCGGAATCCGCATTAAAGTGGCGGGGTGAATGAATCTGACCTGAAGGCCTTTCTCACTCTGGCCGAGACCGAGAACAGCCGCGATGCGGCGGCCATGCTGCGGGTCAACCAGTCAAACGTCTCACGCGCTTTGGCCCGCCTCGAAGCTGAACTTGGAGCGGAGCTCTTCACCCGGCATGGGCGTCGGTTGGAACTCAATCGAGCCGGAGAGGCGTTCCAGGTAGATGCGGTTCAGATCATTGATGATTTCGAGGCGGGACGTCGGCGGGTCCGTCAGCTGTCGGGGCCGCAGGCACCGATCCGCTTGGGTTTCCTGCAATCGGTCGCGCGCGGCGTCGTGCCGCTCTTGGTCACCTCCTTCCGTGAAGTGTCGCCCGAGGCGCGCTTCGAGCTGAGGCAAGGGTTTTCCCGCGACCTCTTCGCCGCGATCAATCGCGACGAGTTGGATGTGGTTTTTGCCACCCCACCTCGACCCGCGAGTGGCTTGGCTTGGCTGCAATTGGAGGAGCAGCGCCTTTGCGTGGCGGTGCCGCACGGGCATCGATTGAGCCGACGGTCGCGGCTGAGTTGCACCGACCTAGATGGTGAGGACTTCATCGCTTTCGCCCGTCCCACCGAGTTACGACAGGTGATCGATCCGATGCTGGCTGAGTCGCAGGTTCAGCTGCGGGTGGCCTTCGAGTCGCGCGAGATCGACACCATCACGGGATTGGTGGGCGCGGGGCTGGGCGTGGCGATCTTGCCTGTGACGCCTGGCCATACAGAGCCCGAAGTGGAGTTTGTGCCGCTGGTTCCGGCAACCAGTCGTCGGTTGGGGCTCAGCTGGACTGATCAGCGGGCAAATCCGGCCAGCGTTTCGGAATTCCTGCAGCGCATGGCGCAGCTTGACCTGCACGCTGGGTAGCGCCGGTCCGTCATCAGCCGCGAACGGCGACGGTCTTCGCTGAATACCGATTGGTGGAGTAATAGCCGGTGGACTTCACCCACACCCGAGCCTGAATGCGCTTGCCGCGATCGCTGCGGGTCAGTGTGTAGCGGTACTTGCTGGCGCCACGGATGGCTTTACCGTTTCGATACCACTGGTATTTGTAGGCGCTCACGCCAGCTGACCAGGTGCCTTTGGTGACGGAGAGTCGTCTGCCGACTTTTACGGTTCCAGAAATGGTGGGCAGCTTCCGAGAGATGAGGTAGCCAGCACTCACCGTTCGGGGGGCTCTGCTCAGGTTCGTCGCACCGGTGGCCGGGTCGGTAGTGCGTACCGAAAGGGTCTTGCCGTAATCGGCGCCGGTGGGCGCATAGGTCAGCCCGTAGGCGATCGGACTGACCTGTCCGCTGCGGTACCAGGTGTATGTCGTGCGGTAGGCGTAACTGGATGCTACGGGCGCCGTGATTGCCGCACCTGTTCGCAGCACGCTGGGCCAGCTGCGAACCGTTCGCAGTGTGGGAAAGGTGAGGCCTTGCGTCGGCGGTTGCGTTCGGTCGCTGTCGGGGGAGACCTCGCCGACCGCATCGACGGCGGCTCCAGCATTGAGTAAGCCGTAGCCACAAATCCCGGTGGGGCATTCGTCGGGGAGTTTGTAGGTGGTGTTCTCCAGGATGTTGGCGTAGGTATTGAGTGTGTATTTGAGATCGTTCTTGCGCGCCTTGGCCATCATCAAAGCCACGGTCGCTGAGACCTGCGGGGCCGCCTGCGACGTGCCCGACATCGCAGCCCAGCCCGATTCGGTGGCCGAGCGGTCAACGGTTGAAACGATCATCGACTCCGCCGTGTTGCCACTTCCGCCGGGGGCCGCAATGAGATGTGCTGCCCTGGTCTGGGTTGATCCCCAGTTGCTGTAAGTGGCTCGAGAATTGCCCTTGCCTGTTGCGGTCACCACGATCACACCTTGGCAGTTAGCCGGGGCGGTATTGGCAATGTTGGTGTTGTCGTTCCCCGCCGACACCACGACGGTGACGCCCTTATTGGTTGCTGCCGTGATGGCTTCTTGCATGTCTTTAGGGCAGGACGCCACCTCTGCGCCGAGTGAAAGATTGAGGACATCGGCGGGGTAGGGATTCGTGGTGGCGCCGGTGCCACCATCGAGGCCAGCGCCCCAGGTGATGGCCCGCGCAATGTCGCTGGTGTCGCCGGTGTGGCCAGACGTACCCGTTCCGAGTGCGCGGATCGGTACGATCTTGACCCCAGCTGCCACCCCTTGGGAATACGAAACATCCCGTTTCGCAGCGATGATGCCGGCCACGTGCGTGCCATGCCAGGCCATGATGCCTGTGCGCCCATTGGCCGTGGCGTCAGAATCACTGTCGAGGAAGTCGTAGCCCGGCAGCACGGTGCCCTCCACGGTATTGCCCCCCAGCTCGGCGCGTTGGTTGACATCTCCCGAGGTCGCAGTGCTAGTTGGGGTGGTCGCGGTCTGGGGTTCAATGATCGATGTGGCGACGGACTGCGGCGTTGCGGGCGTCGGTGTGGGGGCTGAATCGGTGGGGGTAGCGGCTTTCGTCGTGGCCGAATTTCCCGCCAGGTCTGTTGCCGTCACAGTGAGATCGCTCCCGGCTTGGGCAGCCGGTTCAAGGATTGCCGTCCATGCTCCGTTGCTGTACCTGGCTTGAGCTTGTTGCTCAACGTCGGCTTGGGTGCGGAAGGTCACGGTCAGGCCTGCGAGCGCCTCGTTGGCTTCGACGGTGATACTCGTCGCCGTCGCTGATGTGACGGTGAGTTGCGGTGCGGTGGTGTCAACCCTGACGGCGGTGCGCGGTGAGGTGTTGCCGGCGTCATCAATCGCTACTGCGTAAACATCGGACGCTTCGGTCAACGCCTGGGTTGGGGTACACGTCCAACCTCCCGCGGCGCCCTCGGCACAGGCCGCATCAATCGGGTCACCATGGTTGGTCGTAAGAGCCGCTTTGTCTCCGGACTGGATGCCTAAGACGGTCACCGTCTTCCCGTCGCTGGGCGCAACCGCTGGTGCACTGGGCGGTCCGTAATGGGCACTCGCTGTGGTGGCTTCGGAGGTGTTGCCCACCTCGTCGGTAGCGGTGACAGAAAGCTTGGTTCGATCTCCCGCTCGAGGGTTGAGCGTGGTGAACCAGATGCCGTCGCCGTTTGCGGACGTCTTGGCGGTTTGCGCCTGAGAATCCGAATCTAGGTAGCGAATCTCGATCGTGGCACGTGCTTCTGCTGTGCCGTTGAGCGACAGGCCATCGGTGGCATGAATAACTGGTGCCGGCGGGGGAGTCCGGTCGATGATCACCGTGGCTGGGGTCTCATTGCCCGCGCTGTCGGCAGCGATCACCGACACCGGCTGATCGGTGGTGAGTGTGACCGAGTCAGGCTTGGGCAATGTCCAGTTGCCGTCTGAGTCGATAGTGGCGTGCGTGGACACGGTGGTGGACCACTGTGCCGTGACCTTCGCTCCCGCTTCACCGGTGCCGGTCAAGAGGTCTCCGGTACTTGGGCTAACCACCGTCAGTGCTGGCGCAGTGGTGTCGACGGTGAAGTCCTTCTTCGTCGAGTTGCCTGCCGCGTCGGTGATCTCGACCTGGTAGCGGTTAGTGGATTCGATGAGACGGTCGGTTGGGGTGAAGGTGCGCGTGCCGTCGGTGGCCGAGCCCGTCCAAGACCCGGCTACTACTGCATCGTTGTTGCCCGTATCGATGACCTTTGAACCTGCGCCGGATTCGATTCCGGTGACGACGACAGTGCGTCCGTTGCTCAGGTCGACACTCGGAGCGGCAGGGGCCTTCTTGTCGATGCGAACACCAGTGGTTGCCGTGTTGCCTGCCGGGTCGGTGGCGGTGACGGTGAAATCGGCTTCCGTGCCGCCGGAGACGGCAGGAGAAACTGGGCAGGAGAAGGCTCCATGTGAATCAGCTGTGGTGTGGCAGACCGTTTGCGACGAACCGTTGGTCACAGACACGGAGGCGCCGGCATCAGTTTTGCCAGCGACCGTGTCGGTGTTGATCGCTGAAGGCACCTGCAAACTGATGGCCTTGTCGATCGTCACAGTGGCTGTGGTGATCGGCGCCAAGGACGCCTGCGCCCCGGTTGAGGTGTCCGAAACAGAAACCGTGACCGGTGTCCGGTCGGGGAGTACGAGCCCGTCGGGAATTTTGTACGTCCAGTTGCCCGCACCGTCGGCGACGACCGTGGTGGTGTAGCTCGGATCGCTGGTCTGCAAAGTGACCGTCAATCCCGGCCATGTGGTACCGGAAATCACGTTGCCATTGGTGGGCTTGACCACGACAGCCTTGGGTAGCGAACTGTTAGCACCCATTCCGGTGTCGATCACGCCGACCACAATGCCAGCGCCGTCGGGCTCACCATTGGAAGAGGCCCAGGCTTGGTTGGCTCTGATGACGTCGAGGTTCCACCCGTAGCCCGAGCCGATAGGTGCCACCTCGGCGTCGTCGGGGTAGAAGTTCACGGCCGGCTCGGCGTAGTCGACGCCGTTTGATTTTTCGGTGGCGGTGGCGATCCGCTGGGCCTGGGCGCGGGTAATCGTGCGGGACAGTCGCACACTGATGGTGTTGGCGTCCACCGGCTCAGCACTGAGCACAGAAATCTTCGCAATCGAGGCAGCAGCGCGCCGCACCACTGCTTGCGCCCGACCACTCAGCCCGGAACTGGCACGAGTGAAGGACACCAAAATGCGATCAGTGTCGGTGGTGCGCTGCTGTGAACTACTCGACGGCGCGCTAGCGAGCACATCCAGTGCCGGCAACGGCGGAGACGATGCGAAGGGATTCGAGCCCAAAGACACGATCAAACCCACTGAGAGCGTAATCGCTCCCAGCGTGACTCCTGCAGCCAGGAGTTTTCGCCTCACGGTGTTCCCCAATCTGCGCACCATCCGCAGACCTCCAGTGTCTCATGCAGAGACGAGATTGACATCCTGGGTAGCGCAGATAGTGCCGGTGACTATCGAGTCACCTTCTTTGCCGTGCTGATCGCCGCGCGAGAGACATAGCCATACCGGCGGACGGTGATCTTGACCGAGATCTTCTTTCGCTTGTCTTTCTTGGTCAGTTTGTAGCTGGACTTAGTGGCTTTGCTGATCGCCTTGCCATTGCGAAGCCACTGGTAGCTGATCGACGTCGGCGAGGGCGTCCATACTCCGTAACTGGCCTTCACCTTTTTGCCGGTTCGGAAAGTCCCCGAAGTCGTCGGTGCTTTGCGCAGAGTGAAGAACCCGTCGATGGCAACCGCTCGGGCCGCGTGGACGATTCCACTTCCGCAAGCGAGCTTGCTGCAAGCCGACGGAGAGATTGCGGTGGCGGAGACCTGCATCGCGGTGGTGATGGTGGCTGGTGACCATCCCGGGTGCCGAGATGCGATCAGAGCAGCAACCCCGGCCACATGCGGTGCAGCCATCGAGGTGCCCACCATGAATCCGTAGTCCGGCGTGCCGAGGCTGGTGGTGCCGGTGTTGACCGTGGAGTAGATCGCCCCACATTGCACTGAGGCGCCCGAGGCGGGGCACCATTGGCTGGTTCCCGATCCGCCGGGAGCTGCGATGGTCGCCGGGGCCGTCGCGGTACCGACGTTGCTGTAGGGAGCGCGAGTCCCGTCGGCCGTCGAAGCCGTCACTCGGACGACGTTCTTGCAGTTTGCGGGGCTGACGTAGTTGATGGCGCGGCCTTTGTCGTTGCCTGCGGCAACGACCACCACAACGCCCTTGCTGACAGCCGCATTGATGGCGGTTTGCATGCCCGTCGAGCAGCCGGTCGCGCTTGGTCCACCCAGGCTCAGATTCAGTACCTTGGCGGGTGTGGGGTTGTCTGGCAGGCCAGGCACACTGTTGCCCGAGCCCCAGGTGACCGCGGCGATGACGTCAGCTTCGGAGCCGCCGCCTCGCCCCAACACGCGCAACGGCTGCACTTTGGCGCCCGGCGCGACTCCCACCACTCCGGTTGAGTTTCGGAGAGCGGCAACGGTGCCAGCAACGTGGGTGCCGTGCCAGGTTGAGGAGCCGTCCTCTTTGTTAGCGAGGTCGCCAGGATCGCTGGGATTGGCGTCGCGTCCGTCGCCGTCCGCGGCTGAGCTGGTGTTGCTGATGAAGTCGTATCCGGCCACGACATTTCCGCCGACGATATCGGTGGCGGATCCGGTGAGGTCTGGGTGGGCGGTGATACCGGTGTCGATCACACCGACAACGACGCCGGCTCCGGTGCTGCGTGGCCAGGCCAGATTGGCTGCTGTTCCGAAGCTGCCCGTCCGGCCCCGAATCCCGGAAACGATGCCCCACAGGTACGGTTCGTTGTTCGCGAATGCGTGCATCGTCTGAGCTGATTCAGCGGCGGCGACGTTGGGACGTTGCTCCACTTTGGCGTTGATAGCCGTCTTTTGTGTTGCGGTGAGGTGAGTGCTCAAGGTGACCGACGCGCTGCGGTCGGAAAGCGCTTGGACCTTGCTGATCGTTGCGTCAGCGACCTGGTCGGCCGCAGTACCAACGGCAGTCTTCGCCGCATCTGCCGGATTGCTGACCTCATGATCAAAGGTGACGATCACGGTGTCCGAAGCCGGATCATCTCTTGGGGCGGCTTGCGCCGGGGGTGCTGCCAGCATTGTGAAAACCAGGGTGCTAGCGACAAATGCTGGCAAGTACTTCATGTTTGTTCGTACTCGATTCTGTTTTTCCGAAAACGACGAACGGGAATTGGATCAGAACAAAAGCGAAATCTGAGCAAGTAGAGAACTCAGATTTCCCCCAGTCAAGCTCACAGCCGAGATGATGACGACTGCGACCACGGCGATCATGATTCCATAGTCGATCGCGGACGCGCCACGCTCGCCGCGCAGGGGGAGGCAACGGATCGTTCTGTGAAGCCAAGTTGGGAGGCTGGGCATCGTGGTACTCCTGGGTCAGTATCCGTCTGCGGGGGGCAGCCGGTGAAACACATGCCAAATGATTACCGATGTTTCAGGTGACGTCAAAGGGTTTAGTCCAATATGAGAAATGTTCGGTTTTCAGTCACCCAAAAGGGGACTGGATATGAAATCGAATAGTTCGGTTCGGTCACCCTGGAGGGGACTTTCCTCACCTGGTTGGTTGTGTCGACTGAACTCCCATTGGACGCGAGGGGCATCACGGGCCAGTATTCAGGCTTGACAGGAGGGGCGATGATTTTTGGGCGGGCGGACCGAGTGCGGATCCGAGAGGCCGAGCTGGGTGATGCGGCATCGGTTCTTAAGATGCTGCACCTTCTCGACCACGAAACGCGCTTCATGATGTTGGAGCCTGGCGAACGTACCCTGGACGTGGCCAGGTTTGCTGGATGGCTGGCGGATTTGCATCTGAGAGATGACTATTACCTTCTGGCGGTCAGAAATGATGATGTTGTCGGTTTTGCGCATGCGGAGCGCGGCACATATCGGCGAAATCGGCACAGCGCCACTTTGGTGATGGGGTTATTGCCGGAGGTGCGTGGCCAAGGTTTGGGCACCCAGATGCTCGGGCTGATCGACCAATGGGCCAAGCGAGTCGGTGTTACCCGGCTCGAGCTCACGGTAATGGCGCACAATCTCCCCGCGATCGCGCTCTATGCCCGCCGGGGATACGCCGCCGAAGGTACTCGTCGACAATCTTTGATGGTGGACGGCAAGCCCGTCGACGAACTGGTGATGTCGAAGATTCTGCCCGGCCCGCCGGGGCAAGATCTGGCGAACGACCGCAGCCGGATTGTCTGAGGAGGACCCTCACGTCGGGCTGCGCTTAAACTACCCCAGACGTAGAGGAAGGACGCCGCAGTTGCGTACGCGAATGCTGTCGGGCAATGAGGCTGTTGCCCTGGGGGCGTGGGAGGCCGGAGTTGCCGTAGGTTGCGGTTACCCGGGAACCCCGTCTACCGAAATCTTGGAAGCCCTGGCGACTCAACCTGAGGTGTACACCGAGTGGTCGGTGAACGAGAAGGTTGCGCTTGAAGTGGGTGTGGGGGCATCCCTGGCCGGCGGACGTGCCCTGGTGACGATGAAACATGTCGGGGTGAATGTGGCTGCCGACCCGCTGTTCACCGCCAGCTACCTGGGTGTGCGTGGCGGCCTTGTGGTGGTGACCGCCGACGACCCATCCATGCACTCCTCACAAAATGAGCAGGACAACCGCAACTATGCGATCGCGGCCAAGTTGCCGATGCTTGAGCCGTCTGATTCTCAGGAGGCTCGCGAGTTCACAGCTCTGGCTTTCGGGCTTTCCGAAACTTACGACGCCCCGGTCTTTTTGCGAATGACCACCCGCTTGTCGCACTCGAAGAGTCTGATCGATTCGATCCCCGAGGGTGGCCCCGTGCGCCACGAAGCGCCGATCGCGCCGGGTTTTGTTTCCAACCCAGGCAAATACGTGATGATTCCGGGGCATGCGCGCAGTCGCCGGATTGCTGTGGAACAGCGCATGAATGCGCTGACTGATGCGGCCGGATCACTTTCGATCAATCGGATTGAGTGGCCTGATGGGGTCGCTCCCGAGGCTGGCGATCGAGTACCGATCGGCATCGTGACCTCGGGTATCCCGTACACCTACGTCAAAGAGGTTGCTCCCGACGCTGCGGTGCTCAAACTCGGCCTGGTTCATCCGCTGTCGCGGGAGTTTTTGGCCGAGTTCGCCGACAAGGTGGACACCTTGTATGTGGTTGAAGAACTCGACCCGGTGATCGAAACTCAGCTCAAAGCCTGGGGTATTGCGTGCATCGGCAAAGATGCTTTTCCGGCAATCGGCGAGTTCACTCCGGCCATTGTCGCCGCCGGGTTGGGGCGTCCGTCGGCTGCTGCGGTCAATCCTGTCGAGGTGGAGGTTGCGCCTCGGCGTCCCGGGTTGTGCCCGGGGTGTCCGCACGACCACGTCTTCCGGGAGCTGCGGCGTCTGGGAATGCTGGTGTCGGGCGATATTGGCTGCTATTCCTTGGGAGTCCTTCCGCCGTACAACGCGATGGACACGCTGCTCGACATGGGTGCTTCGTTGACTATGGCCCAGGGGATGGACGTGGTGGTTCCCGCCGACCAGCGCGGCAAGATCGCGGCTGTGATTGGTGACTCCACGTTCGCTCACTCGGGTATCACAGGCTTGCTGAATGCGGCCTGGAATGGGCGCGACGGGCTCTACGTCGTGCTCGACAACGGCACCACTGCGATGACGGGCATGCAGCCCAATCCGATGAGTGGCGAACGAATGGGACGTCAGGACACCTTCAGCGTCGATTACGAATTGCTCGCCCGAGCGTTCGGCATCCCTGAGGACAACGTAGCCATGGTGGACGCCTACGACACTGAGGGGATCACCGAAGCATTGACGACCTTGGCTGAACGTGGCGGGGTGAGGCTGCTGATCGTGATGGGCTTGTGTCTGATCGAGGGCCAGAAGCTCAAACGCCTCGACAAGCTCGACACCAAGAAGGCCACCCGTCGGCAGCTGGTGGAGTTGCACCAGATTGGGGGCAAGCAGTGAACCCGGTGTTCAACGTCTTGATGGTGGGGGTCGGTGGCCAAGGGATCGTGCTGTCGTCCGACCTCTTGGCCGAGGCAGCAGCGCTGAGCGGTCTCGATGTGAAGAAGTCAGAGATCCACGGGATGTCTCGGCGCGGTGGCCCGGTCTTCAGCCATGTCCGGTTTGGCGACAAGGTGCATTCGCCGGTGATCGACGAAGGCCAGGCCGACGTGGTCTTGGCGATGGAGCCGATGGAGTTGCTGCGCTGGGCGTCCTGGGCGCGGCCCCAGGCCGACGCCTGTTATCTGGCCGAGCCGATCTTGCCGGTGGGAGTCAACGAATACCCCGAAGGGGTGGATGCGGAAATCGATCGGGTCTTTGGTCGGGTGGTCCGGATTGAGCTGAAGGCGATTCGGCGCTCGATCCCGCTGAAAGTGCGAAACACGGCACTCTTGGGTGCCGCATCGGTCTTCTTTCCGCTTCCGCAGGAGAACCTTCGTCGAGCGATCGAGTTGCTTTCCCCTCGGGGCAGTCAGGATGCCAATGTGAATGCCTTTGAAACGGGCAGGCAACTGGCTCAGGATCAGCTGGTGGAGGTCGCTGATGTGGAGTGAAGCACGGCAAACGATGCCGGTGGAACACCTGCGTGAACTGCAGCTGGAGCGGATGCAAAAGCTGGTGGCGTTGGTCCATCAGAACGTGCCGTTCTACCGTGATCGGCTGGACGCTGTCGGCTTAGCTCCCGATGCGATGACCAGCTTGGACGACGTGGCACGGCTGCCGTTGACGTCCAAGTACGACATGCGAGAGGTCTTTCCCTTCGGGCTCTTTGCCTGTGACAAGGATCAGATCGTTGAGGTTCACATGTCGTCGGGGACCACCGGAAAACCGGTTGTTGGTGGATACACCCGCAATGACCTTGAGGTGTGGGGCGAGGTGATGGCCCGCACCCTCGATGCCGGGGGAGTCGGCCCACAAGACATCATTCAGGTTGCCTACGGATATGGGCTCTTCACCGGAGGAATGGGTGGTCACTACGGTGCCACGGCTTTAGGTGCGATGACGCTGCCGATGAGTTCGGGGAACACTTTCCGTCAGCTGAACACCATGGCCGATTTCGGCACCACCGCGTTGCTGTGTACCCCGTCCTACGCCATGTTTATCGCCGAATATGCGGCGGAAAACGGGATTGATGTTGCCGGAGGGAGCCTGCGTGCGGGGTTCTTTGGCGCGGAGCCATGGAGCGAAGCAATGCGGGCCGACATCGAACGTCGGCTGGGAATTAAGGCCTACGACATCTATGGCCTCACTGAGCTGATCGGCCCGGGAGTTGCTGCCGAGTGCGAACAGCAAGACGGCCTGCACATTTTCGAGGACCACTTCTACCCCGAAATCGTCGACCCCGACACGGGCGAGGTCTTGCCACCCGGCGAAAAGGGCGAGTTGGTGCTCACTACGCTGACGCGGACGGGAACGCCGGTGTTGCGTTACCGAACTCGAGATATCACCTATTTGATGGACGAACCCTGCGCATGTGGTCGAACTTCGCGCCGCATACATCGGCTGATGGGTCGAAACGACGACATGCTGATCATTCGTGGAGTCAACGTCTTCCCCCAGCAGGTGGAACAGGTGCTGCTTCGGGTGGAAGGTGTCGAACCGTACTACCAGATCGTCGTTGATCGAGCCGGGGCTTTGGACACCTTGGAGGTGGAGGTCGAGATGGCGTCCACTTTGTTCTCTGACGAGGTGCGGGTGGTGCTGGCCTTGGAACGCAAGATCGAGCATGAACTCAAGTTGGCCTTGGGGATCCAGGCCACCGTCAAGCTGGTGAACCCCAAGACTATCGAGCGCAGTGAAGGCAAGGCCAAGCGGATCGTCGACCGGCGGTCCGTCCACACCGGTGCGTGAGGAGAACAGACATGATCCTGCAACAGGTGTCGGTGTTCCTGGAAAGTGAACGGGGACGCCTTTCCCCGGTGATTCAGCATTTGGCCAAGCGGGGAGTCAACCTGCGTGCGCTGATGCTGGCCGAAACTGATCGTTTCGGCATCTTGCGGTTCATTCCCGATGATGCGGATGCGGCGTTAGCTGCCGTGCAGGAGTTGGGAAACACGGCGCGGGTTTCTGAGGTGGTTGGTCTGGAGGTGGCGGACCGCCCGGGTTCCCTTGCCGAGATCTTGGCGGTCTTTGAGGGCAGCGACGTGAGTATCGAGTACCTCTATGCCGAGGTGGCTTCCAGTGGAGACGATGCTCTTCTGGTCTTCAAATTTGAACCGGCGGAGCTTGCGGTGGAGATGCTGACTGCGGCGGGATTGCCACAGGGGTAAGCGCGCCAACTACGGGTGTCAGGGAATCCTGACATAGCATGCTGTTTGCGCCCCTTCTGTGTGGGCGGAAACAGGAGGAAGACATGCGAATCGCGGTTACCGCTCAGACCGATGACGGGCTCGACGCGTCGGTTGCGCAGCATTTCGGACACGCGCCGTTCTTTGTGGTCGTCGATGTTGATGCAGCGGAAGTTTCACGGGTTGAGTGTCTGGTAAATCCGTTTGCCGAGGCGCATCAACCTGGTCAGATTCCCCAGTTCATCTCCAGCCATGGTGCGCAAGTGATGCTCAGCGGTGGCATGGGTGGTCGGGCGATCCAGTTCTTTCACGACTTCGGTATTGATGTCGCAACCGGGGCGTCCGGTACGGTCGCGGGGACGATCGCGGCCTACATGGATGGGCGGATGTCACCTCCGCAGGCTTGTGCGAACAGCGAAGCTCACGGCCACGCCTCTTCCTGAACCAGTCTGGCTCAGGCTGGTGAGTGCCCGCAGGGGCAGGTGTGAGGCAGGTGGTGGGGGCAGTCGCAGTCGTCTCGCCGACACTCGCCCCGAGCGAGGTGACCCCAGCGTTCGTGAGCCGACTGCCTGGTAATGCCCAAGGTGTTGCCGATTGTCGCCCAGCTCGCCCCACCGTTGCGGGCGGCGAGCACGGCAGCATCGAGGTCGCGGGTTGCGCATTGCAGCGCATCTGAGGCTCGGCTCAGCGCTTCGAGCGGATCAACGTCTTCCACGGCTCTTCTTGTCGGTCTTGCGGTATCGGTTTGGGTAGACGCGTCCGGTTTCGGGGACGCCCCACTTTAGGTGTCCGTGCGGTCTGCCCAGATTTGATGGTAGCGCTGAGATATCTCAGTTTCGTCTGCCCAGTTGTTGAGGATGCGTTTGGCGTAGCTCATACTCGCTGCCACGTGTTGCGTGAGCTGTGCAGCCCAGGTCAGGGCGTCGGCGAGGTCGCCACTTCGGTCGGCCAAATGGGTGGCGATTGCTTCGGGGGCGTCGATGGACTCGGCGCTGAGCAGCATGCGGCGGGCGGTGGATTGGCCAGCCAGCTCGACGAGGGCCCGGATGGTCCAGGCATCGACCGCAAGCCCATTCACTGCTGTCGGGATGGCGAATCGTGCAGTGTCGTGCACGACTCGAAAATCGCAGGCGAGGGCGAGTTGGGCACCGCCACCGATGGCGGGTCCGTTGACCGCGGCGATGACCGGGATTTCGAGCTGGGATAATCCATGCAGTGTTTGGTAGAGGGCTGTGGTGAAGGTCTTTCCGTACACCTCGTTGAGGTCCGCCCCAGAGCAAAAGGAAGTGCCTTCGCCGGTGATGACCATCGCCGTGCAGCCGTCGTTGACGGCTTGATGGGCCGCATCTAACAGGTCATGGCATAGCTCGACGTTGAGCGCGTTGCGCCGCTGTGGGCGATTGAGTGTGAGAACCGCGACCTCGTGCGTGCGGCGGGCGATCAGAACCTCCGACATGCCTTGAACCTATCGGTTTTCGCTGGCTCGGATCGTGTGTCGCAAACGCGAGATCAAATCGCGAGTGCTTACTTGCAGGCGGTATGGGGCCTTGTCAATGCCCACTTATTGCGCTCACCGGCATGCCGGGCAGTGTCCGTAGTTTGGTTGTTTGAGGCCCTGGAGTTGCATTCTCTGTCTCGACTGCTAGTTTCGAGGTGTCTTTGCATTGGCGGATGCGTCGGCAGTCTTGGGAGCATTTGTTTTCTGCCGCGATTCGCCTGTCATTTTTTCTTTTGGGGGGAATGTATGGAAAAGCGTGGGCTGTTTCGTGCTGCGGTGATTGGTGTCTCTGCTGCCGCACTTGTTTTGGGTGGGGCGGTACCCAGTTGGGCCGATGACTCTGTGCCTCCGGCGCCGATTTCGGTGTCGGGCACTGTGCTTGTGGACGGTAAAGCCACAGCAGGAATTGAGATCTGCAGTTCTGGCCCGTTCGGCTCGGCAGAGCACGCTTGCTCGGTTTCGGATGCTCAAGGGAAATACTCTCTCACCGTTACCGCACTGCGCCTCACTGGCCCGAACAACTGGGGCTACTGCCTGGGCAACGTGGTCAAGCCTGGAGAGCATTACGTGCCTAGCGTGAGCCGACAGATATCCGAGGGCGTTGCCTGCGGCTATCAGGTCACCAGCTTCAGCGACAGCGCCACGGCCAGCTACGACTACAAGTTGACGCGTCAGCTGCCGGTTACGGGGCAGGTCGTTGATGTGAAGGGCCGTCCGATTGTGGGCGCGAAGGTGGAAGCGCACGAGAGGGCCAATACGCCGAAATCTGATGAGATTGGTGTGACGGGTAAGGATGGTCTGTTCCGGGTGTGGCAGGAGTACTTCAGCTACGACGGAATGTCCCTCACTGTGAGTGCTGACGGCTACCAGAATGCTTACGCTCCGAAGAGAGGGTTCGCTGGCCCGGTTGGTCGGATTGTGTTGGCTAAGGCGGGCACGACCGAAATGTTTACCTTCAGTGGCCGGGTGACGGATTACCAGGGTCGTGCAGTGCCGGGTGCTGAGGTGCGATATGTCGGTGGGGCCCGGGTTGGGTACACCGACGCGAACGGCAACTATGCGGGAATGACGAAAGCCGCACCCGATCATTCGCTCACGACCGTGAAGCTCGAAGTTATTCCTTCAGATAGGAATGGCTACGCGAAGGTCACCCTTGCTGTCTATGGCTTGGGTAACTTCGCCACGAATGGGAATGTCCGGGTGCGGGCGTTGTTGTCGTCGAAGCCGGTGGTTGTTGGTGTGCCGCGGGTGGGTAGGACGTTGGTGGCGCGTGCTGGTGTGTGGACTCCGGCCCCGGTGGCTTTGCGTTATCAGTGGTTTGCCAATGGTGTGAAGGTCAAGGGTGCGACGAAGTCTTCGTTGAAGCTGAAGCGTGCGGTGTTGGGTAAGAGGATCACGGTGAAAGTGACCGGATCGAAGAAGGGCTACCGCAGCGTCAGTGTGCTGAGTGTGTCTACTCGCGCAGTTACTCGTTGACGGTAAGGGCCCCGAGCTATCCAGCTCGGGGCCCTTGCTTTCTAGGTGATGTGCTTTTCGGATCATGCCGCGTCGTCAAATCGGATTCGGGGGATGGCAAATGGTTAGGCAGAGTGTGGTCCGCGCTTGGGCAGTGGGCCTTTTGGTCGTGGTTTTGTCCTTGGGCGGGGCGGTGCCCAGTTGGGCAGATGATGCTTTTCCGCCGATGACGGTGACAGGCACGGTGTATGTGGATGGCAAACCGAGTCAAGGCGTCGGGGTTTGTGACTACTGGATGGATGATCGGTGTTCGATCACCGACGCGAACGGCCGGTATTCGGTGGTGCTCGAGGCGAAGCCCAGGGGCGGCCCGGAGCAGATCGTCTACTGTCTCGCGCTTCAGCCAAAAGCGGGCCAGCACCTCAAGTCACGGGCGCTAGCGCTGTGGGATTTCCGCAATTGCGTCCCTCGTTCGGCGGGGCAGACGACGGCGACATTTGACTTCACCGAGAAGACTCAGCCGGTGACCGTGGGAACGGTGGTGGATGCGGCGGGTCGACCCATAGCGGGCGCAGTGGTGAGCGGTAACGAGCCGGGAACTCCCGATGAAGTCCGCGTGACTGGGAAGGATGGGCGTTTTCGAATCTGGCTCGGTTTCGATGCCGGAGACAACACCACTTTTCGCGTTGAAGCCGACGGTTATCAAACCGCCTATCGGTATCAAGAGGCAGTACTCAAGATGGTGGGAGATGTTGGTCGGATCGTCCTGGCCAAAGCCGGTCAGACAGATGTCGTGGCATTTAGTGGGCGGGTGACGGACTATCAGGGCCATCCAGTGCGAGGTGCTGAGGTGCGTTTTGCCAAAGGTGCACGGATCGGCTACACGGACGCGAACGGAAACTACTCGGGCCTGACCAAGTCCTACACTTCATTCGCTAGATTCACTACCGTCGTTGGGCGAATAGAAGTTCGGCCAGGTGGTGGAAATGCCGCTGTCGTGTCGACTTTCAATTGCTATGCAGAAACGGATTTCTGTTGGGGTTGGAATGTCCGGGTGCGGGTGTTGTTGTCGTCGAAGCCGGTGGTTGTTGGTGTGCCGCGGGTGGGTAGGACGTTGGTGGCGCGTGCTGGTGTGTGGACTCCGGCCCCGGTGGCTTTGCGTTATCAGTGGTTTGCCAATGGTGTGAAGGTCAAGGGTGCGACGAAGTCTTCGTTGAAGCTGAAGCGTGCGGTGTTGGGTAAGAGGATCACGGTGAAGGTGACCGGATCGAAGAAGGGCTACCACAGCATCAGCAGGGCCAGCGCGTCGACGCCGAGAGTCCGCTAACAAGCACCCAAAGTGCACAAGCGGTTGCCAGAGGAGACCGGAGGTTACTCCTGGTCCTCTGGCAACCGGCGTCCTTCGATAGAAAGCCGGGGAACAGTAGTTTTCTCGGGATAGAACCCAGCCTTGTCCGCGTAGTAGGCGCGGATGGCGTCCATATCGAGCACGGGCTTTCCGGTGAGCTCCATGGTCGGGCCTAGGCCCGTGGTCATCGTGTTGCGATCAACGAAGGCCAGCGTGACCGGAAGGCCAGATTCGAGGGCAAGCCGGTAGAAACCCGACTTCCATTGGCGAGCCGTCCCGCGAGTTCCTTCAGGCGTGATCACGATCGAAATGCTGCGGTTGCGTTGCTCGGCGAGAAGTTGGGCGATGATGCTCCCCGGCTGGCTGCGATCGACGGAGATTCCGCCCAAAGCCCTCATCAACGGGCCGCGCCATCCAGTGAAGAGGGTGTGCTTGCCGAGCCACCTCATGGCGATTCGCGATCGCCAACAAATGGCGAGCATGAAAACAAAATCCCAGTTTGAGGTGTGCGGAGCACCGACGATGATCCGAGGAACATCTGGCTGTGGTTCGTTGAGGAGGGTCCAGCGGCTGAAATGCCAGTACGTTCGAGCGATGCTCTGTCGGATCATCTTATGACACTACGCTACGCACCCTCATGGCTCACGACTTGGAGTTCGACCGCCGCTTCCACAAAGTCCACAACGCCGTAATAATGACCGCTCCGAGCAGCGATCCGATGATCCCAGACGGGCGAAGCTCGAGCCCATCGTGAGCGACCATGCTGGACAAGAGTCCGCCAAGAAATGATCCGGCCAGCCCAGCGATGATGGCCAGCGTCCAATCGACGCCGTTTCGGGTTTGGCCCAAGATGAGTTGCGCCGCAGCACCAACGAGCATGCCGAAGAGAATCAATCCGAGGATAAGCATGCCTTCAGCTTAGGCGGGCATGGCTTCTGGGAAGGGGCTTTGCCAGGAAACCACCGCCGGGGCACACAGCTGGGCGGGGAGGAGAATCACTGAGCTTGCTGCAGGGTCTTCGGTTCTCGCCACCCTCGCGCTATATTGCGATATATCGCTAGATGTTTGGGAAAGGCTAAGAGATGTCTCCTACCGATGGTGCATGCTGCGGACCCGATCCGGCCGCATTTCTGCGCAAGTTTGCCGACTGGGGTGTCAAGGGCGGCCCCATGCCGGGCGGATTCGGCCCCCATGCTCGGGCTCGTCGCGGCGATACCCGCGCCGCAGTTTTGAAAGTCCTTGCTGAGCAGCCCATGCATGGCTACCAGATTATTCAGGAGCTGAGTAAGCGCAGCGGGGGTGTGTGGCGTCCCAGTGCAGGCTCCATCTACCCGACCTTGCAGTTGCTCGCCGACGAAGGCCTGATCGTGGCCGAAGAGTCGTCAGGCAAGAAGGTATTCAGCCTTACCGAGTCGGGCAAAGCCGCCGTCGATGCGCTGGCAGAGGACCAGGCGCCATGGGATGTGGCTGCCACCTTCGGTGATCTGAGCGGCGTGTTCACCCTTCGCGAAGCGGGCGGGCGTCTGGCGTCCGCAGTTTTCCAAGTTGCTCGAGGTGGAGACAAAGCCAAGATCGACGCTGCGGTTGACGTGCTCAACGACGCCCGCAAGCGCATTTACACCCTGCTCGCCGAGGACTGAGGTTCATGACCCCGAGGCAACTCAGGGCCAGATATCGCCGGATCGTCACCTTCTTTGCCGGAGTGACGTCCAGTTTCATTGTCTGGGAAATCGTTCTGCCCAAGCTGGGGCTGGTCGCCTGGTCCAATCGCACCCGAACGCGCCGCAACCAACGAATTGCGGCGCGCTTCCGGGGCATGGCGGTCGGCATGGGCGGATTGATGATCAAGGTGGGTCAGTTCCTCTCGGCGCGCATGGACGTCTTGCCGGCCGAAATCACCGACGAACTGTCTGGTCTTCAAGATGAGGTGCCGCCTGCGGCCTTCGCCGACATTCGGGCCAAAGCCGAAGCGGAGTTCGGCCGCAGCCTGGAC